>NZ_LWLC01000050.1:0-35071 GCF_001905065.1 Saccharothrix sp. CB00851 | reverse complement strand
GGACCTCGAACCGGAACCACCGTAATGCTGGCCTTTCAAGATCTGTAGCAACCTCCACATCGTTGTGGCGGAAGGGATGCGATCGATACCGAGCCGGTCGCGGGCGTGACGGTCGAGATCCTGCAGCCAGTCGTTGATCGCCGCGAATGACGACGCTCCGGCCAGGACCGCGCAGACCGCGACCATCAGCAGTGCCGACAACGGGTAACGGATTCCGCGCGGGTCACGCGGGTCCGGGACCTTCGCCAGGGCGTCCAGCAGACCACTGTGCTCACCGTCGGTGACGGGTGCCGGTGGGTGGTCGAGGGTGGGTGGCGTGACGGTCAGTGCGGTGATGAGAGATGATGCCATCGGCGGGTGGGGTCTTCCTCGGAGTCGTGAAGCGTCGCAACTCCATGATCACCGATGCGATCTCACCCGCCGCCATCGCCTCCGCGAAGGCCCTTCACTCCACAAACTCCCAGCTCAGCGCATTGCTGCCCGACTACGCAATCGCCCTGGGAAAACCCCACAGGGCTGGTCCACTATGATGGAACCTACCCCATGGGGTAACAATGTGTCCGAGTTTGCCCGAACACGCGTCCGTGGGAAATTTCCCACTCCTGTCGAGGAGGAGTGGCTCATAAGTCCAGCTTAGCAGGGGTGCGAGCGTCCTTTGGCAAGAGTGGGGGATTCCCCACAGAGACTTTCATGCAGTGGAAGCCGAACCCCTCCTCGGTGAACACGCTCCGTCACTACGGGCGGCGGCTGCGAGCATTTTCGGCATTAAACGACGCGAAGTGAACTCGCTAAAAATGCTGACAACATCGCAAACTTCAATAGTTGGACGCTTGCGCTGATGGCCTTATTGGATGATATGGCGGGAAGTGCTGGAGGCTGTACGAGGTGCAAAGCTGCGGCGCCGAACGCGTTCAGCGGCAGTTCGACAACCTCGACGACTGCGTCGACACGTGACTTTCCAAGGCATGCGGACGGTCGTATGGATATGATTCGTGCTCAAGTCGAGTGCTTATGTAGATCGGGCTGATCCGTCAGCAGTTCTCCCAACACCGCGTCGTGTTCTTGGTACACGATGCGTCCGGAAAGGGCGATGGCCTCTCGGAGTCCGGGATCGAGCCAGTCGGCAGGTTCACCGAACGGCACGGCGGACGGCTCCACCCCGGCGTGCCGGACGATGTCCGCCGACATGGCGACCAGCGTGGCTCCGTACGTCGTCGCGACCTGTCCGGCGATGCGCAGGCCAGGGCCGTCCAGGTCTCCCGCATAGCGCAAGGCAACGCCCTGGTCGACGGCGAGTTGGAGCAATGCGTGGTCGACACTGCCGAGGTGGCCGCTGGTGCATGCGAAGGCGAGCGGGCTTCGGTGGCGCATCGCGGCTTCGAGGACGGAAGGGTTCTCCACAACGGTGAGCACCTGGGGAGCCAGCGTGGGTGGGTGCACGGTCAGGTCCAGCAGCGTGATCGCTACCGGTGTGGTCGCGTCGCGCAGGCGGCGGTCCACCGGGCCGTCGCCGACCACTCGAACTTGGTGCAACAGGACCGTTGCGGACAACCGGTCGGCGAGGACGCCCACCTCGGTCAGCAGAGCCCGGCTCTGGCTGATATCTCAGCCGTTCTGATGTCCGAGTATGTGGCGTGCCGAGTACCTGACCGCATTGTCGAGCGGCCCGAGCTCGATCATCAGAGTGTCGAGGCGGAGAAGCGTGCGTGCAACGCCAGCTTCGGGCGCAATGTAGGGGATGAGGGGCGGCATTTGGGTCCACCGGGCGACATCCGTAGAGATGGCCGTTCGTTCGCGGAACCGCCGGAAGGGTTGTCCGGGCGATGAGAGCCAGGAACTCCTAGTGTGCGTGCTACCGATCCTCGAGTAGGGTGGATGGGGTAATGCGAAGTCGAATCACAGTGGGAGTGATGAGCTCGATGAGTGGGTTCAATCGCCACCACCTCCGCACGAACGAGGTCATCGACGTGGTGCAGTTCCTGCGGATCATGTCGCATGGCGTCGAGGTGGAAACCACCGGTGAGCCGACCTTCCTGATGACCGGCCGCCTCGCCACGGAGGGCGTCACCGAGCGGATCGACGTGGACTGGGAGTTCAACGGCGTCGCCGAGGACCCGAGGGTGATGCGCGTGCCCGTGCGGAGATCAACCGCTCGGACCTCGGCATGAACGTCGACGCGCCGCATGAGACGGGCGGTGTGATGGCGTCCGAGAAGATCGCCCTGGAGTTCGAAACGGCCGCGGTCAAGGTGGTGCCGCAGCGATGACGAGCGCGGTGGGAACGACCGACGCGGGTCGGATTTCAGGCACTACCAGGCTGTTCGGCGTCTTGGGCGACCCGGTCGTGCAGGTCAGAGCGCCCGGATTGCTCAACGCCGAGTTCGCCCGGCTGGGCGTCGACGCGGTGCTCGTGCCCGTGCACGTGCCGCCCAATGGGCTGACCGCGCTGCTCGATGGTCTCCGGCACGTGCGGAACCTCGACGGCCTGCTGGTCACCGTGCCGCACAAGATCGCGGTCCGGGAACTGGCGGATCGGGTGGGTCCGGCGGCGGAGGCGTCCGGCAGCGCCAACGCGCTGCGCCGTGAACCCGACGGCACCTGGTATGCCGAGAACTTCGACGGCACGGGCTTCGTCGCGGGCCTGCGCCACCAGGGCCGCGCCCCCTCGGGCCGGCGGGTGGTGGTGGTCGGTGCGGGCGGTGCGGGCAGCGCCATCGCGGTGGCCCTGTTGGATGCGGGCGTGGCGGAGCTGCGCGTGGTGGACCGCGACCCGGAGCGCGTGGCCGACCTGGCCCGCAGGCTCGGCGACCGGGTGATCACTGCGACCGAGCCGGACCTGACGGGCGCGGACGTCGTGGTCAATGCGACCCCGTTGGGCCTGCGTGCGGACGACGAGTTGCCGTTCACTCTCGATCGACTCGGCGCCGACGCGGTCGTGGCCGACATCATCATGAAACCGGAGGAGACCCGCCTCCTGGCCCGGGCGGCTGAACTGGGACACCCCGTCCACCACGGCATCCACATGTTGACCCACCAGGTCGCGAGCTACTTGGACTTCTTCGGGATCTCCCGCGCCTGACGACGCGATCACCCCTGAGCCGGGCTGCGACCGGGCCGCTGCGCGTTCTTACACCGATCGGAGTCGAGCCCGTCGTGGAAACGAACCGTTGCCGGGTGACCAACTGTGGCAGTGTGGTGAAAGAACGCTGTTCGAGGAGGAGGCATGACGGCCCACGGGGATCTTTCCCGTCGTGAGGTTTTGGCGCGAACCGGTCGGATCGCTGTCGCGATGAGCGCCACGGGTGCGGTGGCTGCGGGAGCGGCACAGCACGCGCAAGCAGGCGGCGAGCCACCCGGCGCATCCAGCGACTTGGCCGTGCTGCGGGAAGGCACCAACATCTCGGTCGCGGTGTCGCCGGACGGCCGGTGGCTAGCGATGGACCCGGTCGGTGTGATCTGGGTGTTGCCGGCGAGCGGCGGTACCGCACGCAGGCTGACCGGTGACCTCCAGGACGCCACCCTGCCGTCGTGGTCGTCGGATGGGCGATCGATCACGTTCCAGTCCTTCCGCGACGGGAACTTCCACCTCTACACCGTCGATGTCGGCGGCGGTGAGCCGCGACAGCTCACCCGTGGTCGGTTCGACCACCGGGAACCTGCGTTCTCGCCGGAAGGCAGGCGCATCGCCTTCACCAGCGACCGCGGTGGGTACTACGGGGTTTGGCTGCTCGACATCGAGTCCGGAGAGCTCACCGCGGTCACCGGACCGCCGGACGAGGCTGCCGCTCCACGTTGGTCCCTGGATGGTGAGCGGATCATCTTTACCGTCAACGACAACGCTGCGGACGTCGTCACGGTGGCGACCACCCAGCGCGTCCGCGTGGTGACGGCACCGGCAGGCGGTCGCATCCACGGCGCCACCTTCGGACCGGACGGCCGCACCCCGGGTTACACCCTCGTGCGCGGTCACCGCGCGGACCTTGTCCTGGGCGACCGGCAACTCACGACCGGGGAGGACGTCTTCGGCTTCGCCGCCACCTGGATCGGCGAGTCCGTCCTCTACACCGCCGACGGGCGGATCCGCCGCCGCGAACCCGACGGCACGGTGAGGGACATCCCGTTCGACGCGATCGTGCCGGTCACCCGCCGGGTGCCCCGCCGCCCTGTGCGCGAGGTCGACGGCGGCCCGGTGCGTGGCATCGCGAGTCCCGTCGTGTCACCGGACGGGCGGCAGGTGGCGTTTCGGGCGCTCAACGCCATCCACGTGGTCCCGATCAAGGGCGGTAAACCCCGCAAGGTCACCGACGGCGCGTTCTTCGACTCCGACCCGGACTTCGCGCCGGACGGCCGCTCCATCGTGTATTCCAGCGACCGGCACGGCGTTCCAGCGCTGCGCCTACGCGACCTAGTGACCGGCGACGACTCGGCACTGGGCGGGGCGTTCTCCGGGGCGCAGACGTCGCCGCGGTTCTCCCCGGACGGCAGGCAGGTCGCGTTTGTGGACCAGGACGGCGCGGTGTGGGTCCTCGATGTCGCCGGTGGGACCTCCAAGCAGGTCACGCCGACGCTGTTCAGTCCCGGCAGGCCGACCTGGTCCCCCGACGGCACCGTGCTCGCGCTCGCCGCGGTCAAGCCATTCTCCCGGCGTTTCCGGGAGGGCACCAGCCAGATCCTGACCGTGCACCTGCCCAGCGGGGAGCTGCGCTACACCGAGCCGATGCCGTTCCGCTCGATCGCCACCCGTGGTGATGACGGGCCGGTGTGGTCACCCGACGGCCGGCACCTGGCGTTCGTCGTGGAGAGCGTCGTCTGGGTCGTGGCGGTCGACGCGGCGGGCCGGTTCCTCGGCGACCCCCGTCAGGTCACCCGGGAGGTGACCGACTCCCTGGCGTGGTGCGGGTCGGACGCCCTGATCTACCTGTGCAACGGGGTGCTGCGTCGGGGCTCCCTCGGTGGCGGGCCGCCTCGCACCATCAGCCTGGACTTCTCCTGGCGCAGGCCGAAACCGCCGCACCGCACCATCATCCACGCTGGCGCGGTGTGGGACGGGGAGGGACGCGACTTGCGCCACGATGTCGACATCGTCGTGGAACACGGTCGTGTCCAGGAGGTCCGGCCGCACCGGGCGGCGGCGGGGGAGCTGGTGGTCGATGCGCGTGACCTCGTCGCCATCCCAGGACTGATCGACGTCCACAACCACTGGCACTTGCGCGGCCGCCAGTGGGGTGCGCGGCAGGGCAGGACATGGCTCGCCTACGGCATCACGACGACCCGCTCGCCGGGCGACCCGGTGTACCAGATGCTGGAGACCAAGGAGGCGATGGTGGCGGGCACCCTGGTGGGGCCGCGGTTCTACGGCACCGGCGAGGCGATCGACGGCTCGCGCGTCTTCTACAACTTCATGCGCCCCACGCTCTCCCGCGCGCAACTGGACCTGGAGTTGAGGCGGGCTCTCGAACTCGACTACGACATGGTGAAGACCTACGTGCGGCTGCCCGTGGAACTGCAGCGGGAGACCGTGCTGGCTGCGCACCGAGCCGGTGTCCCGCTGTCGTCCCACTACCTGTACCCCGCCGCGTCCATCGGGATGGACGGCATGGAACACGTCGGTGCGACGAACCGGCTCGGCTACTCGCACACGGTGAGCCGCACGGGCCGCGCCTACCAGGACGTGGTGGAGCTCTTCACCCGCTCTGGCATGTCGGTGACTCCGACCCTGTTCCACTCCCGAGCCCTCTACGCCGATGACAAGTCCCTGGTCACCGACGAACGGACCCGCGTGCTGTTCCCACCATGGGAGTACCAGCGGTACGTCGCCGACGCCGAGGCCGCGGGCACGCCGGAATCGGCTTATTCGCGCGACATCCTCGCGGGCTGGGTGGACATGGTGCTGCGGGTGCACCGCGGCGGCGGACTCGTGATCTGCGGCACGGACGCGCCGCTGGACAACGTGGCCACCGCGACGCACCAGAACCTGCGCGCGATGGTCGAGTTCGGCTTCACCCCGCTGGAGGCCTTGACCACGGCCACCCGCAACCCGGCGGAGTGGCTGGGCCTGTCGGGGCGGGTGGGCACCTTGCGGCCCGGTGCGTACGCCGACATCGCGCTCGTCGCAGGCAACCCGTTGGCGGACATCCGTGCCGCCGCGGCGGTGCGCCAGGTCGCGGTCGGTGGAACCGTGCACCGAGTGGAAGACCTGCTCGCTCCGTTCCGGAGGCCGCAACCCACCATCCAGGAGAAGTCCCGCTCGCACCACCACACCGCGGTCGATGCCGAGCACTGGTGGCACCAGCCGGAATGGGCGGCACACGTGTGCTGCGGGCAGGTGTGACACCGGCGCGGCGTCGGATCGACCGGTTCGGTGCGCGTTCCGCCGGTCAGCTCCGGGGTGCGGCAGGTGGCCCGCCGGTCACCTCGCACCGGAAGCAGACGACCGTCCCGTCGCCGAGAGCGGCCAGGTGACGGCGGACGTACTCGATGTCGACCATGCCGTCCGGGTAGGTGCTCATTGCCTCTTCCCAGTACCGCCGGGCCTCGGTCAGGTGACCTCGGGTGTGCGCGACGTGGGCCAAACCCTCCAGCGCACGTGCCCGGTAGCGGGCGATGCCGAACCGGTCGGCGACCTCCCTCGCCAGCTCGAAAGTCGGCTTGGCGCGGTCGGAGTCCCCTATGGCGAGGCTGGTCTCACCGAGGCAGTTCATCACTTCGCACTCGACGACGCGCAGTTCGAACCGCCGGGCGGTGGTCAGCGCTCGCCGACCCTGGTCGAGCGACTCGGTGAGGTTGCCCAGGGATCGGTTGACACCGCAGAGACCCAGCAGCGCGAACGCCTCGCCGTGGGAACTCCCCGAGGCCGTGCTCATCTCCAAACCACGCGTGAACTCCCGCCGAGCCTCTTCGTGCGCTCCCATGGCGTGCAGAACCGACCCGATGCACCACGAGATGAACTGCGCCGACCGCACGTCCTCGGCGGTCAGCAGCGTCTCGGCCCGCCGTAGGTGGTGCAACGCTTGAGTGAAGTCTCCCAAGTCCCGGCAGATGACGCCCAGGTTGTTCGCCACCGCGAGGCTCAGGAACGTGTTCGACGCCCGTGCGGTCAGGGGTTCGGCCTGGTGGAAGATCTCCCTGGCCTCCTGGAGACGGTCTTCGTGCAGGAACAGGTTGCCGAGGTCGACCAGCTGCGCGGTCTCACTCTCGGGGGCGCCGATCTGCCTGCTCAACTTGAGGGCCCGTTCGATGTGTTCCAGGGCTTCAGCGGTGGACCGGTGATCGCGACAGACGGCCGCGAGTCCCTGCAGGCAGGCGGACTCGCCGCGCACGTCACCGGACGCGCGGGCGGCCCGTGCTCCGCCCTCGAACAAGTCGTAGGACGGGCCACCGTAGTTGTGCAACTTGAACATGGGTTGCAGAGCGCAGACCAGCCGCCAGGCGTGCCGGTGCCAGTCGTTGTCCACGGCGAACCGCGTCACCGCGACGAGGTTGGCGTACTCCACGTTGAGGAGTTCGACTGCTTCCTGGGCGGTGGACACCACCGGAACCTGCTCGGGAACGTGTTCCACTCGGGGGGCGTCGCGGTAGATGGCGTTGTGGTGGTGACGGCACCACACATACGCAGCGTGCAGGTAGTAGTCGAGGAGCCGGCCGAGTGCGGCACGCTGCTCAGCGTCGCCGTCCTCCTCGAAGAGCAGCTGACGGGCGCAGTCGCGGATCAGGTCGTGGAAGTAGAAGCGCCCGGCGGTGTTCTGCTTGAGCAGGTTGTCGTCGAACAGCGAGTCGAGGTGTTGCTCGGCCTCGTCCAATGGCAGACCCGCGAGGGAGGCGGCGCTGTAGGCGTCGAAGTCACCGCCGGGGTGGAGGCTGAGCAGCCGGAACAGCCGTTGCTGCGGCGGTGACAGGTAGCGGTACGACACTCTGAGCGCCGCCATGACGCCGCGGTCGTCGATCTCGAGGAACCTGACGCGCTGTGCGTGGTTCCGCAGTCGGTTCACCAGCTCCGCGACCGTCCACCTCGTGCGATCCCGCAGACGTGCCGCAGCGATCCGGATGGCGAGCGGCAGCCGACCGCACAACTCGACCGCGGTGGCAACGGCGTCGGGTTCCGTCGCCACGCGCTCCGCACCCGCGATCTTCTCGAACAGCGTGATCGCGTCTTCGGGCGGCAGCACGTCGAGGGAGATCGGCAGCGCGCCTTCCAACGCCGTGAGCTTCCTGCGACTGGTGACCACCACGAGCGCACCGGCGGCTCCCGGCAGCAGTGGCCGTACGTGTGCGGCGTTGACCGCGTTGTCGATGATCAGCAGCACTCGTCGGCCGGCCATGCGCGAGCGCCAGAGCGCACTTCGACTCTCGAGTGCGGACGGTATGAGTTCGGGAGGCACCCCGCTGTCGCCCAGCAGCATGTCCAGCGCCTGCTCCGGTGACACCGGGCTCATCCCGGCTGTGAAACCGCGCAGGTCGATGAAGTAGTGGCCGTCCGGGTAGTCGGCCGCGACCTGGTGCGCCAAGTGGACCGCCAACGTCGTCTTGCCGACCCCGCCCATACCGTCGACCGCGGAGATCGTGATCGCGGTCGGCGATGTGGGCTGGGTGGCGGCGCGCAGCTGCAGGAGTTCCGCAGACCGTCCGGAGAAGTCGCTCGTGTCGTGGGGCAAGTAGGACCGAACGCTCAGTTGCGGGGCCAAGTCCCCGTTGGGTTCGGCCGGCCCGGGTGTGGGGGCGGGTTCCAGCGTGCCGCGCAGCACATCGGCGTGCACGTGCTGGAGTTCCTGACTCGGGTCGAGCCCGAGGTCGTCGGCCAGCATCCTCCTGCCGTCGTCGTACACGGCCAGCGCGTCGGCCTGTCGTCCGCTGCGGTGGAGCGCCTGCATCAAGCTGATGCGCAGGGAATCCCGCAGCGGGTGTTCGGTGACGAGTTGTCGGAGCTCACCGACCACCGAATTGGTCTCCCCGGTCCGCAGGCGCAGGGACATCAGGCTCTCGACGGCGCTGAGCCGTTGCTCGTGCAACCCAGCGGCTGCGTTCGCGATCGTCGTGCCGCCGAGTCCCGCCAGCACGTCGCCCCTCCAGATCTCGAGCCCGGTACGCAACGCGGCCACCGCCTCGGTCAACCGCCCTTGGGCCTCGGCGTGCCTGGCCTCGTCGAGGAGGCGCAGGAACTGGTTGACGTCGATCGACGCTTCAGGGGCGTCGAGCCGGTAACCGGCCTCGGTCCACCGGATGTGCACGTCCGCGGTGTGCTCGGCCAGTGTGCGCCGAAGGCCTGCGATGGCGTTGTGGATCTGTTGGCGCGCCGACTGGGGAGGACTGCTCCACAGCTCATCGACGAGGCGCTCGACCGGAACGACCCGGTTGACAGTCAGCAGCAGCAGCGCGAGGAGCCGCTGCTGTCGCGCTCCGCCGATGCGAACCGGGCTTCCGTCGGAGCGGACTTCCAGGGGTCCCAAGATTCGGAACTCCAACGTGACAACACCCCTTGGTCTGACTGGTCGACCGCGGCAAGCTTGTACCGTGAGTAGTGACTCGATAGCGCTCAGGTAGCCTATGATGCCATAGTGGTGGAGGCCGGGGTCCGCCAACGCAGTCGGACCCGCAGCGCTATGTCGACGACTTTGCTCACGGGGGATTTGTTGTGAAGAAGGCGCTTTCGGTTGGCTTTGCGCTGTCCGCGGCTGTGTTCGTCGTGGTGGTGACGGCCGGCGGTTCGTCCGCGGAAGTGAGTGACAAACCGTACGCGGACAACAGTGTGGTGAACGAGGGAACCGGTCAGGAAGTGTGCAGTCAAGGTACGTGAGCTGTGAAGATGCCACCGGTGGGGCGAGCAATTCATCCCGAAGGGGATGCTGCGCGTGGGCTGCACGGATTCGCATTAACGGCCACGGTGTTGGTGACCAGCCTCGTGATCACGTGGCTCGCCGCGTTGGACGTCGCCGGGCTGCGCAATCGGCTCACCGGCTATCTCGAGGTCTGGCCGCAGCGCTGGACGTTCTTCGTGGATCTTGACAGAGACCTGCTCGTGGGCTACCGGGTTGTCCCCGGTAGCCCACGGCTGGGCGAGTGGACCGAACGTCGGGAATGGGACGCGTGGTCCTGGGGGCTCAGTCGGGCCGGATATGCCGAGTCAGCGGAGTTGCGCGCAGTTGCGCGCCGGATACCCGACCAATTCTGGTTGCCCTGTGACGAACGGGAAGCCGCCGAGTGCGGCAAGGTGCGGAACGGCGTAGAACCGTACCGGGCGGAGAACCGGGCCGAGGACCCGGTGTTGTGCGGACAGCTCGCCATCACCGTGGAACGCCCGTCGCCTTTGGTTTCCCGTGAAATTCCGGAGCAGCCCCGACGCGTGTTCCGCATCGCGTTCGTGGACCTCCAGTGCCGGACGTGAGCACGTTGGTGGGACGGCTGTCCCGCGCAATCGACAAGGCAGAGCCGCGAGGGATGCCTCTCGTGGTCGGCCGTAGCCTGTTGGCTGCTACGAGCCTGCTCACCATCCTCTTCAGCTCGGATTCAGAACTGTTCATCCGCACCGCGGAGCTGCCGAACGGCATGCGGTGCACAGGTGTGCGTGCGGCCTCGCTGTGGTGCCTGATGGGACCGACCGAGTCCGGCCTGCTGATCAGCCGGGCCCTCGCGGTCGCGGTGCTGGTGCTCGTCCTGGTCGGCTTCAGCCCGCGGTGGACCTGCGTGCCGCACTGGTACATCTCCTTCAGCCTCGCGGCGGCGATGGAGATGGCCAACGGCGGGGACGCCATCGCGCAGGTCGCCACGATGCTGCTCGTCCCGATGTGCCTGGGCGACGACCGGGTATGGCACTGGCAGCCCGTGCTCCGCCCGCTCGCACCGTCGTGGCGGGGCAGCGCGTTCGCCGCCCACCTCGGCCTGCGCGGGCAGCTCTGCCTGATCTACCTCGGTGCGGTGACCGCCAAGCTGATGGACCCCCTGTGGCGGCATGGCGCCGCGTTGTCCGTCGTGGCGCACCATCCCCAGTACGGGTTCCCGGCGCCGGTCCGTGACCTGCTCTCGCCGGTGATGGACTCCTACTGGTTCGTCGCCCTCCTCTCGTGGTCGGTGGTCGGCGTCCAGGTGGCGCTGGCGCTGTTGACGCTGGGCCGGCGAAAGCACCGGCTGATCGCACTGGTGCTCGGGTGCGGGCTCCACTTGGGGATCATGTTTTTCATGAGCTTGCCGAGCTTCGGCATGGTCATGATCGCGCTGCTGATCATCAGCACCGCAACCGTGACGTCCGAGCGGCGGGCAGATCAGCCCAGCGTCGCGACCGAGGAGAGGAACCGCCCGTGACAGCAGGTCTTGAGGTCGAGCGATTCGATCCCGTGAGCGCCACCGAGAGCGATCTCCGCTGGTACCACCAGGTGATGCTGGCGAGGCAGGCAACCGACCGCCCTGATGAGCCCCCGTTGAGCTACGAGGATGTCCTGGGCCGCTTGGAGAACCCGTTCGTCGGTTTCGGGCCGGTGGTCTACTGGGTCGCGCGCCTGGACGGTGAGGTCGTGGGGCTGGCGATCGTCTACTTCCTGGAGGAGGAGAGCAGCCACATCGGGCTGACGGAGGTCATCGTCCACCCACGGGTCCGTCGTCGGGGGATCGGCACCGCGATCTTGAAAGCGGTCATCCCGGAGCTGCGCGCCCGCGATCGCCGCCTGGTCGAGACCTGGCAGATCACCCAGGGCAGCGACGGTGAACGGTGGGCGAGCTCCCTGAACTTCCGATCCGTGCACACCGTGCTCATGCAAGCGCTGGTGATCCCCGAAACCGACAGCGCACTGTGGCAGGACGACGTTCCCGCCGGCTATCGGTTGCGGCGCTGGGTGGACGTCGTGCCCGAGGACCTCATCGAGTCCTTCGCCGCTGCCCGCAACGCCATGCACGACGCACCGCTGGGAAGTCTGGGCTACCAGGAGCCCGAGTGGACCGCGGCGCGGGTACGGGCGCGCGAGGCCGAACTGCGGCGAAACAACATCGAGCTCCGGGCGGTCGTCGCCGTGCACGAGGACAGCGGTGAAGTCGCCGGACTGACCGAACTCGAACTACACCCCCACCGCCCGTTCTGGGGCTTCCAGCGCGACACCGCGGTGTCGCCGCCGCACCGGGGCCAAGGGCTCGGCCGGTGCATCAAGGCGCACCTCATCCGCTGGCTGCTGACCGATCGCCCCGACCTGGACCGGATCTACACGACGACCGGCGCCGGCAACGAGCACATGATCCGGGTCAACCACCAGCTGGGTTTCACCACGGTCCGGACCATGGTCGCGGTCAACCGGGACCTCGCCGAGCTGGAGGCCGACCTCGGCGCGAGGTGACCAGCGCCTGCCCGTGACGGGGCGCCGGATGGTGTGCTCACCTGTGCACCCGGGGAATCACGCGGCTGGTGTGCAGGTACCGGACGCGGCCGTCGACGGCATCCTCGATGAGGCCGATCACGGAGTGCGCTCCTTCCTCCTGCGCCACCGTGATCAACCTGTCCGGACCCAACGCGACCACTTCGTGTGCGTCCGCGGTGAAGGAGTCCTGATCGGCGGGCGCGGTGTGGGGCGAGATCCTCAGCCATGCGCGTCCGTCGGCGTCGACGTGCACCGTGTTGTCGGCGACGGGTGACCGGTACGTCCCCATGACCCGGGCGGCATCGACGGGCAGCGGCGCTGCCGGTGGAACGGGCAAGTCGGGTTGGACCACTCCGCCCAGCTCCCTGAGCAGGTGACCGAACACCTCGACGAACACCGGGTACACGTTCCCGCCGTTGGTCAGCATCGCCACCGCCACACCTTCGTCGGGCACGACGCGCAGGAACGCGCGTTGCCCGGCCGTCCTGCCGGTGTGGCCGAGCACGAGTGGCCCCCGGTAGTCGGGCAGTGCCCACCCCAGCGCCCAGTGGCCGCTGATCATCCCCAGGTCGGGGACCGCGACCTGGGGTTCCCGCATCGCGTCGAAATCAGCGCACTCCAGGTGCATCCGAACGAAGCCGAGCAGATCACGTGCGCTCATCGCGAGCAGTGCGCCCGCCGGAGCGCTGGAAGCCTCCATCGACCACACCCGGACCGGCTGCACCGCGCCGCCGGACGTGGAGCGGACGTGTCCCACGGCGGGACGCTGAACGATCGCCTCGTCGCGTGACGTCGCGACGTCGGCCAGTCCGAGCGGGTCGATCAGGCGCTCGCGCAGCACCGCGTTGAACGGCTTGTCCCGCAACACTTCGACCAGGCGACCGAGCACCAGGTAACCGCTGTTGCAGTACGAGAACCGCTCGCCGGGCGGAAACACCTGACGTGCGTCGGCGAGACCGGCCACGTACCTCTCGATGGCGTCGTCACCCGTGCCGGTGTCGGTGAACAGATCACCTTCGAACCCCCCGGTGTGGCTGAGCAACTGCCTGGCGGTCACGGTCCCACCGGCGGACCGATCGGCGAGCCGGAAGTCGACCAGGTGGTCGCGCACCGGCCGGTCCAGGTCGAGCAGCCCTTCGTTGACGAGTTGCTGCGCCAGGGTCGCCGTCCACACCTTGGTGATCGAGCCGATCTGGAACAGCGCGTCGTCGGCGACCGGTACTCCCGTGGTGATGTTCAGCACGCCGGCTGCCGCACCCGCGATCCGACCGTCCGCCAGCACCGCCACTTGCGCGCCGGGCACCTCGTGCCGCTCCAACAGTCCCGGCAACACCCGCGTGATCCACTCGGCGGCGGCGTGCGCTCGGCTCATGTACGGGTCCTCCGATCGACCAAGCCTCCGGGACCGCACCCTACTCAGGATTCACGGAGCGCCACAGTTGCGCTGTCAGCCCTCGTGAAGTCCTGCGCAGCCGCGAAAACACTGATCGGCACGCGTGGTGCCGTCGAGTAGTCCACCGGTAGCGGCCCCTGCCAGCCTGGTGTTGTTCGCGGCACCACAGCACGCGAACCAGGTGATGGAACGGACCCGGGGGTCGGTGAACGACACGGTGACCATCAGACCGGTAGACGAGGTTGGTGTTCCCAAAGATGGCGGGGTGCGCGTGGAGCACCTCGAAGACGAGCAGAGGCGAGAGGCGTTCGACGCCATTGTCCCGCTCACCGCACTTCTGCCCGCGGACTCGCCGCGGCTGGGTGGTAGGGACGAGAAGCACTCCGAGTTGCTCGCCGAGACCGAGGCGGAACTGCCGCCCATCCTGGTGAGCAGCAGGACGATGCGCGTCGTGGACGGCATGCACCGGCTGCGCGCGGCCGAAATTCGGGGTGCGACCGAGATCCGCATCCGCTTCTTCGACGGCGACGAGCACGAGGCGTTCGTGCTGGCGGTCAAGGCCAACGTGGCGCACGGCCTGCCGCTCTCGCTCGCGGACCGGAAAGCGGCGGCGGTCCGGATCATGGCCACGCACCCGCAGTGGTCGGATCGCGCGGTGGCGGTCGCCACCGGGATGGCGCCGCGCACGGTCTCGAACCTCCGGTCGCGATCGACCGGGGTGAGCCTGTTGAGCCGCCGTGTCGGTCTCGACGGCCGGACGAGGCCGATCAGCAGCGCGGACGGCAGGCGCCAGGCGAGTGAGCTGTTCGAGCGACGCCCCGGCGTCACCCTGCGCGAGGTGGCGAGCGCCTCCGGCATCTCCGTGGCCACCGCGCGCGACGTCCGGGAACGCATCCGCAACGGCGAGGACCCGGTACCGGCCGGAGTGCGGCGGGCCGGGGTGGTGGCGCACGCCACCGTCCCGCGGCAGGACGCAGGGCGCCCCGGCGGTGTGGTCGAGCCGATCGACCTCGACTCGGCGTTCCACCAGTTGGCGAGGGATCCGCGCCTGCGCCTCAACGACGCGGGCCGCCGCCTGTTGCGTTGGCTCAACGCCAATGCCATCGGACGCGGCCAACGGGACGCCTTGCTCGACGCCGTGCCGGGGTACAGCGCGTCGGTGGTGGCAGGGCTCGCGCGGGGGTACGCGCGGATGTGGCACGAAGTGGCCGACGAACTCGACCACCGGGCTCGGAACGCGTCCTGACCACGCTGTGTCGTGCTGCTCCGGTGTGAACTGCGCGGCCGAGGCGACCGCTTCGACACCGGCGAGCGGTGGGTGGTGATGCCGGGGGTACGGCGCCGGGCTGCGCACGTGCGTGGAACGGCGCCGTGTCCCGCGGGCGGGATACACCGCCACCACCGCGTCGACGGCGTCCTGTGCCGCAGACCGCGGTGTTCGGACATCCGGTGTCGCGGCGCCGAAAACCCATCGTGAGGAGGAGGAACAATGGAATCGAGCACCGACCGGACCGCTGTCGGCGGGCGCGCCACCGTGCTGCTCGTGCACGGAGCCTGGGTGACCGCGTCGAGCTGGTCCAGGGTGGCGCGAGCGCTCAACCGCGCCGGGTACGACGCGCGGGCCGTCCAGTTACCGGAACTTGACTACGCGCAGGACGTGGCGGTCGTCCGGCGTGCCGTCGAGGACGTCGGTCGCACCGTGGTCCTGGTCGGCCACTCCTACGGCGGTGCCGTGATCAGCGCCGCCGCCGCGGGCAAGGCTCTGGTCAAAGCGTTGGTGTACGTCGCGGCGTTCGCCCCGGCACCGGATGAGACGATCGCCGATCAACTGGCGGTGTTCCCGGCGCTGCCCTCGGCGGAACACCTCCGATGCGACCCGGTGACCCGATCGGTGACCTTGGAGCCCGACGCCTTCCTCGCCTACTTCGCGCCCGACCTGCCCCGGACCGAGGCCCGCGCGCTCGCCGGGGCGCAGCCGGCCCTGGCGGTCGGCGCCACCACGGCCAAGGCGGTCAACGAGTTCGGCGAGGGTGGCGCGTGGAGCACCGTCCCCTGCTGGTACGCGGTGTCGGACGACGACAAGATCATCGACCCGCGGCTGCAGGTCCGGCTCGCCGAGCGCATGCGCGCGCGGCAGGTCGTCCACCTCCGTTCCGGCCACGCCAGTCCGATGTCGCACCCGCACGAGGTGGCCGGGCTCATCCGAGACGCCGTGGACGCGTCCGCCGCGTGACGATCGGCGCGTTGTGACATCCGGTGGTCGGTGTCGACGGCCGTGGGTACTCGCCCACGGCCGTCGATCGCCGTCTGCCGACGGCGCGGCGATGGTGGTGGGCGGTGTCGCGGTGGTGGGTGGAACGGGCAGTCGCGCGCAACGCCCGGCTACGGTCGGCCGACGATCCCCGCGGCACCGGAGGGCAGCTCGAAGATCCCGTAGGAGAAGCCCAGTGCCCTCACCTCGCCGTCCACCACCTCGACCCCGTGCACGGCGAGCGGACGGGCGCCGCGGACGCCGATCGGGGCGCCGGCCGGCTCCTGGCGGCCGTTGATGACGACCAGATGGCTGTCGGCCCGGGTGTAGACGAAGGGGTAGTCGCGGAACAGCACGCGCACAGGGGCAGCGGTGCCCAGGGCGGGGGTCTGCTTGCGCAGCCGGATCAGCCGCTGCACGTGGTGCAACAGCGACGACTCGTCAGCCAGGGCGTCGGCGACGGTGGGGCGGTCCGGATCGGGGTCGACGGGCAGGTAGAGGTCCTGTGCCGCAGCGGTGGAGAACCCAGCGTTCGCGCCGTTGTTCCACTGCATGGGCGTGCGTGAACCCTGGCGGGCCTGCATGTCGCACTGACTGCCCTCTTTGTCGGGCAGGCCGAGGAGGTACCGCATGCCGATCTCGTCGCCGTAGTAGACGACCGGCAGCGACGGCCAGGTGAGCTGGAGGGCGAACGCCGGTGCGACCATGTCGCGGCTGCGCGGGCCGCAGGTCAGACGGGAGAAGTCGTGGTTGGCGGTAGGCAGCGCGACCAGCCCGGAGCCGTTGGTGGCGGTCTCGGCCTCTCGCCACTCCTCCAGGAAGGTCCGCGTCGAGCCCTTGCCGTCCGGGTCGAAGTAGCACGGCTTGCCGTCGCTCCACGGGCCGAGGCTGCCGGTGTTGTTGTCCCACAGCGACCGCAGCGCCTGACTGGAGAAGTGCAGGAAGAAGTCGGCGTGGAAGCCGGCCGGGATCGAGGTCGCCGGGTCACCCCACTCCGCCAGCAGGGCGCCGTGCGGGTACTCGCGGTCGACCCAGTCGCGGATCTCGCCCCACAGCCTGGCCGTCTCCACCCGGCCCGGGTCGTCCTTCACCATCGAGTAGGCCATGTCCATGCGGAAGCCCGAGACACCGCGGTCGAACCAGAAGCGCATGATCTCTCGCAGCGCCGCGCGGTTGAGCTGTGGGCCTTCGGCGTCGACGGGCTGCCGCCACGGTTCGGCTTCGTCCGGACGGGCGTAGCCGAAGTTCAGGGCCGGCTGGATGGGGTAGAAGTTCGCACGGTAGAAGCCGCCCCGCTTGCCGTGGTTGGGCACCCACTCGCGTGTCGGCGACGCCACCCGGTCCGACCAGATGTACCGGTGGTCGCCGGGTGTGTCCGCCGATTCCCTGAACCACGGGTGCCGGTGCGACGTGTGCCCTGCCACCAGGTCGAACACCACGCGCATCCCGCGGTTGCGCGCCGCGTCGATCAGGATCGCCGCGTCCTCGTCGGTGCCGTACCGCGGCGCGATCGTCAGGTAGTCCATCACGTCGTACCCACCGTCGCCGAACTCCGAGGCGAAGCACGGGCTCAGCCAGACGACGTCGACCCCGAGCCACTCCAGGTAGTCCAAGTGCTCGGTGATCCCGGCCAGGTCGCCGATGCCGTCGCCGTCGGCATCGGCGAACGTCGGCGGGTAGATGTGGTAGAGCACGGCGTCCGCGAGCCAGGACAGCGCGGAACGGGGCTCGGACATGGGGCGTTCCTTTCACTGGGGGGAGAACCGGGCGCCCGCCCCGCGGGTGCACCACCCAGGTCGATGAGGAGGCCGCCGGTCAGGGAAGCTCGACGGACAGCGCGTGCCGGAAGAAGTTCTGCGGGTCCCACTTCGCCTTGACCTGGCGCAGGCGCGGGTAGTTGTCGTTGTAGTACAGCTCGTGCCACGGAACTCCGGACCTGTTCAACCTCGGGTCCGCGACATCGGTGTCCGGGTCGTTGACGTAGCAGCCGCCGGTCACGGCGTTCGGCACCGGCACTCCACCGGTCTGCGCGTACACCGCCGCGTAGAACTCCCGGTTCCAGGCGATGTACTTGGCGTCCTCGGCGGGATCGCGCCACACCGCCGTCCACAGCACGTTCATCGAGCAGTCCCGGTGCGGGAACGCGGTCGCGCCGGGTGCCACCGCGTTGGTCCGCCCACCGAACCCGATGAACGACAAGGAGATCGCGGGGTTGTCGATGTCGGCGCTGGTGAGGAAGCGGTGGATCGCCTCGATCTGGTCGTTCGGCAGGTTGCCCCGCATCATGGCCGATTTGTAGTCACCGCGCACCGTCGGGTCGTTCTGGTTGCTGTCCGTCGTGCCGCTGTGGTGCCGCACCGACTCCAGCCACGGCATCCGCAGCGTGGGCACCCGCAGGTCGGGTTCGGCGCCGTCGAGGACCTGGGCGAGGTAGGCGTCGAGCAACCGCTCGGCATCCGGGCGGCTGCCGTCCACCTGCGTGGTCACACCGAGCTGGCCGTTGGACCGGTGGGGCAGCCACAAGTTGCCGGTCACACCCAGGTACGGCGACGCGGGGTCCTTGTGCTTCTCGCAGAAGGCGCCGAAGTTCTTCAGCAGTCTGGTGAACTTCTCCCGCGTCATCCCGCTCCACTGAAACACGACGGTGCTGAACAGCACCTCGGCCGGTGGCTGCGGCAGGACGGCCCGGGGGTCCTTTCCGGACGCTCCCGGCGAGCGGAACCAGTAGCGGGTGACGACGCCGAAGTTCCCGCCGCCACCACCGGTGTGCGCCCACCACAGGTCGCGGTGGGGATCGTCGTCCTCCCGGGTCGCCACCACCGCCCGGGCCCTGCCCTTCGCGTCCACCACAACCACCTCGACCGCGTACAAGTGGTCCACGGCCATGCCGTGGGTCCGCGAGAGCCAACCGTGCCCACCGCCCGCGAAGAGACCGCCGGCACCGACCGAGTGGAAGATGCCCGCGGGGATCGTGATGCCCCACGCCTTGTACAGCAGCTCGTAGATGTCTTTCATGACGGCGCCCGGCTCGACGGTGATCGCCCGGCGCGCGGCGTCGAAGTACACCCGGTTCATCTCGGAGAGGTCCAGCACCACTTGGACTTCCGGGCCGAACACGAAGTCCTCCGCGCAGTGGCCACCGCTGCGGATGGTGAGCCGCTTGCGCTCGGTGACCGCCTTCTGGACGACCTCGACTACCTGGGCGGTCGAGTCCACGACGTGGACCGCGTCCGGATCACCGACGAAGCGAGGGTTGTGGCCGCGGATCAGGTCGCGGTAGCGGCGATCCGCCCGGGTGATCACCACGGGCCCGAAGTCGATGGTGGGCGGTGGTGCGGTCACCGCGGGCGTCGCCTGGGCGGGCGCGAGTGCGGGTCCCAACACGGTGGCCGCGGTGCCCGCCACCGTGCCGGTCAGGAAACCGCGCCGACCGATCCTGCCCGTACCATTCACTTCCATCACTCCACTTTCGGACGCGACGCCCGCGCCGTGCGACGTCAGGCGGGATTTTGTGCGAGGCCCGGCCGCCGTCGCGTGATGTCGACGGTGCCGTTCGACTACCGGATGGGGCAGCTCTTGGTCGAGGTTTGCGGGTATGCGGGCGTACTCGTGATCCTCACCCGAAATCCCGTGAAAACCTTCCGGTGCAGGGGCACGAAGCGAACCAGCACTCCCGCCGCGCCGTGGAATAGTGACAGCCGCCCTCGTCCTGCGCCACACCGACAGCGAACACCGAGTGCGCGGTGTCGCACGGCCGAAGACGGCGTCGTCGGGAGTCACCGCCGTTGCGGCTGGTACCGGCTTCCTGGACCGCCGACACACCGGACCGCCCGCGTGCAGCCGTCGATTCAACTGCTTACTCGAAGCAGTTGAACACCTCCCGCGGACCCGTCGCGCCACTGCCGACCGATGCGGCACCATGCGGTGATCGACGTTTTCGGTGGATTGTGCTGGTATTCCGATGCCGCGGCGGGTTGTTCGGGACAGGTCCCTGCGCGGCGCGCACCCTGGACTTGGAGGTCGCACCAGTGACGGACACGACCGGTTTGACATTCGGGTCGACCAATGTGGCGAATCACCTGGCTGAAGCACTCGTCATGCTCGCCGACCCACGACCGCGCCTCAACGACCACAGTTGGCAGTACGAGCAGGATTGCTTCGAGCGCGCCGTCGCGGTGGGCCTGGCACATCTGTCACCCGTCGAGCGCGAGCAGGTGAACGCCGTCGCCGCGGACGCTGCGCGGGAGGAGGGTGACCGCGTCGCGCTGGACCGACTGGTGCGCCTGTTGACCGGTGTTGCCGGTGACGTCGACGCGACCGCGTCGATCTGGGAGGTCGACCGACAGGTCGCCACGCGGTTCAGCCCGGGACGCGGCCTGCCGACCGGGGCCGTCGTGACGGACGTCGACACCCCGCCGGCGGTCGAGGACTGTGCCATGACGTTCGTCGTGCCGTTCCGCGCGTCCACCGAGGACCGGATGCGCAACCTCTCCGTCGCGCTGCGCGCGCTGAGGGACGCGACCCGGGAGGCACCCGACGTCGAGGTGACGATCGTGGAGCAGGACACCGACACCAGGCTGTCCGGCATCCCCCGGGACCTCTACGACACGCACATCTTCACGCCGCACGGTGGCCTGTACAACAAGTCCTGGAGCGTGAACACCGGGGTCACCCGGTCGGCGCACGACAAGGTGTGCGTGCTCGACGCGGACCTGCTCGTGGACCGGCACGTCGTCGCGTCCATCCACACCGGACTGGACCACAGCGACCTGTTCATCCCGCACTCCCGGGTCGTCTGGATGGACGAGACCACGACCGCGCGCACCATCGCGGCCATCACGGCGGCGACCGGCGAGTACCGGGTCGACGGGTCTGCCGCCCGCGGCTCGGCCCTCGACGACTGCGTCGGCGCGTGCCTCGCCGTGCGCCGCGACTTCTACCGGTCCATCGGTGGACACGATGAACGCTACGAGGGGTGGGGCGGCGAGGACATCGCCTTCCACGAGCGCGCCGCGGCGCACGGCCGGACCGACCGCGGCAATCTGGTCATGGCGCACCTGAACCACACCCGTGCCGCCAGCGTGCGTGACGACGGGTCGATGTTCAACAGCCACCTGCCCGGGACGTCGGCCGACGACCGGAGGATCGGCCGGATCCACAAGTACCGGTCCGCTCTCGCGACGTCGGGGACCGCGCGGTGAACGTGCGGATGAACCCCGCACCACGCGCCCGCACCGCTACGGGGATCATCGAGGGCACCCGGGTCGACGATGTGGCGGTGTTCCGGGGCATCCCGTTCGCCGCGCCTCCGGTCGGCGCGAACCGGTTCACCGAGCCCCGCCCGGTGCGGTCCTGGGACGGGGTGCGCGGTGCCGTCGAGTTCGGGGCGGCACCGCCCCAACCCGGGACTGCCGACACCGGTGACGAGTGGTTGAACCTCGCGGTGTGGACACCGGACCCCGGTGCGCGCGGGTTGCCGGTGATCGTGTGGATCAGCGGTGGTGCTTACCTGCACTGCTCCACCGCCAACCCGCACTTCGACGGCATGACGCTTGCCACGGGCGGCGCGGTGGTGGTCAGCGTCAACTACCGCGTGGGCGCCGAGGGCTGGGCACACCTCCCCGGGTTCCCCGACAACCGAGGGCTGCTCGACCAAGTCGCCGCGCTGCGGTGGGTGAAGGACAACATCGCCGCCTTCGGGGGAGACCCGGACAACGTCACGGTGTTCGGGCAGTCGGCGGGCGGCGCGTCGGTCGCCGCGCTCCTCGTGATGCCGCAGGCGGTCGGTTTGTTCGACCGCGCGGTCCTGCAGAGCGTGCCCGGCACGTTCTTCACGCCCGAGCTGGCCGCCGACATCTCCGACCACATCCGCGCCGAACTCGGTCACGCCCTGGATATTGAGCGACTCGTCGACACCCCGCCGCAACGGCTGGTGACGGCAGTGACCCGGTTGAGCGAACGGGTGCTGCCCGCGATGGCGCGGCGGTGGGGTGCCGTCGCCTACACCCCGACCCCCTTCTCCCCGGTGGTGGACGGTGAGGTCCTGCCCGTCACACCGTGGGAAGGTCTGGCCACGGGCTCGGCTGGCCGCGTCCCGGTGCTCATCGGCCACGTCCGGGACGAGGGCACGCTGCTCGCGTCCAGGCTCGGTCCCGCCACCGCGGACGCCGTTGACCGGATGATCGACGGCCTCGCACCCGGCGATCGCGCGCACCGCTACCGCGCGGCTTTTCCTGAGCTGGGCAACGCGGAGACGCGGGCGGTTGCGCTGGGGGACTGGCTGCTGCGGATGCCGACGCTGCACCTGGCCGAGGCGGCCGCGGCGGGCGGTTCCCCGGTGTGGTTCTCCGAGCTGTGCTGGGGTTTCGGGCCCAACGGCGCTTCGCACACCCTGGACAGCCTGCTCGTCTTCGGCACGACCGACATCGACGGCGAGGTCACGGCGGCCGGGCCCGAGGTCCTGGCGGAGCAGTTGGCGCTGTCGGGGCTGATGCGGGCCGAGCACCTCGCCTTCGCCGCGACCGGTGAACCTGGGTGGCCGCGATTCGACCCGGGCCAGGCGACCACGCGAATCTACGCGGCCGACCCGGCCGTGGGGCGCTATCCCGAACAGCGGTCACGCGAGATCTGGCGCGCCTACCGCTACACCGCCACAGGATTGCGGTCGGTGGGCTGACCGGCTCCGTGACACCGCGCGGCCGGTCGCGCACAAGGGGATGCACACGGCGGAGCACCGGCTGTACCAGCCGTTCTTCCGGCTAGGACCGCCCCCGGGCGGCGAGGACCGCGCCGTGCAGTGACGAGGCGCCACCGAGCCGGGCGGGCAGGACCGGCGGCACCGGATGCCCCCTCCGGCCCAGGGCGGCGGCGGCCGACGCGACCAGGTCGACGTAGCCGGGAAGCGCGGCCGCGAACCCGCCGCCGATGACGATCGCCGACGGCCGGACCAGTTCGGCGACACCCGCCAGGGCGGCCGCCAGTGCCGCGCTGCCGCGCCGGACCGCCTCGACGGCCCAGTCCTCCTGCGCGACGAACCCGTCCACCAGTTCGGTGGGGGTCACACCGGTTCCGCGCAGTGCCCGTGCCCGACGCAGGATCGCCGGGCCCGAGGCGACCGCCTGCACGCAGCCGAGCCGTCCGCAGTCGCATCGAACGCCGTCCAGGTCTACGACCAGGTGTCCGATCTCGCACGAGCCGCGGTGGCCGGTGGCGGACCGGCCGCCGAGGACGATCCCGCCGCCGACGCCGGTGCCGACCCCGGCGTAGACCAGGTCGGCATGGCCCCACGCGCGGGCTTCCGCGACCGCGGCCAGGTCGCCGTCGTCGGCCCACCGCGGCGTGGTCGCCGGGAAGAGGTCCGCCAGCAGCGCTCGCAGGTCGAGGCCGACCCACGACGGGCGAGTGGGCCACGCCGTCACCCGACCGTCCCGGTCGAGCGTGGCCGGCACGGCGACGCCGACACCGGCGAGTGGACCGATCCGGCACCGCAGCGCTGTGACGTGCTCGCGCAGCAGGCGGAGGTCGTGGTCGACGGTGCCATCCGGCTGCCACGCGAACACCCATTCCCCGACGGTCTCCCGGTCGTCCTCGACCCGCGCGGCGACCTTGGTGCCGCCGATGTCGATGCCCAGGTACGCGGCGGTAGCGACGCTCATGACTCGGCGGGCCGCGGCAGTGCCCGTGCCGCGAGCCGCGGACGCCGGTAGCCGGTCGGCGTGTCCTGTGGCCCGCAGCCGCTGATCACCGACGTGCCTGGGTTGACGATCCCGCCGACCTCGCCGTAAGAGTCCTGGATCGCGCACTCTGGCGCGCGTCGGCCGAGATCCCCGAGGTCGTGTCCGTTCGACAACAGCAGTTCCGTCATGGTTGATACCGGTTCTCCGGGAGTCGGGTGGTGGTCGCCGATTTCGCGCCCGTGACGACGGATGGCGGTGGCACCGCGAGGTTAGGGGAAAGGAGTTATTGGCGCTAATCGTTGTGCGGCTACGGTTCCGCTCGTCGTCACGGCTCGGTGTGAGCGTTGTGGAAGCCGGTCTCGTTGGGTAGAAGTTGAGTCGTGAGTGGACTTCTGGAATTCCCGACATGGCCCCAATACGACGACGAGGAAAGGGTTGCCCTGATCCGCGCTCTCGAACAGGGGCAGTGGTGGCGGATCGGCGGCAGCGAGGTCGACCACTTCGAGTCCGAGTTCGCCGCCCACCACGGTTCACCCCACGCCCTCGCGGTGACGACGGGCACGCACGCGCTCGAACTGGCGCTGCAGGTGTCGGGGGTGGGACCGGGTGACGAGGTGATCGTCCCGGCGTTCACCTTCATCTCCTCGTCACAGGCGGCGCAGCGGCTCGGCGCGGTGGCCGTTCCGGTGGACGTCGACCTTGACACGTACTGCATTGACGTCGCCGCGGCCGAGGCGGCGATCACCCCGCGGACCCGCGCGATCATGCCCGTGCACATGGCCGGGCAGATCGCCGACATGGACGCGCTCGCGAAGCTCTCGGCGAGCACCGGCATCCCGCTGCTGCAGGACGCGGCGCACGCGCACGGCGGGGAGTGGCGCGGGCGGCGGATCGGCGACCTGGGCTCGGTGGCCGCCTTCAGCTTCCAGAACGGCAAGCTGATGACCGCGGGTGAGGGCGGCGCGGTCACCTTCCCCGGAGCGGAGCTGGCCGAGTTGGCATTCCTGCGGCACAGCTGCGGCAGGCCGCGGGCGGACCGGTCCTACCTCCACGAGACGTCCGGGTCGAACTTCCGCATGAACGAGTTCTCCGCCGGTGTGCTGCGCGCCCAGCTGTCCAGGTTGGACGCTCAGATCGCCGTGCGCGAGGATCGCCTGCCACTGTTGGCGGACCTGCTCGCCCGCATCCCCGGCGTCGTACCGCAGGGCGCCGACGACCGCTGCACCCGCAACCCGCACTACATGGCCATGTTCCGGGTGCCCGGCATCACCGAGGAGCGGCGCAACGAGCTGGTCGATGCGCTGGTCCGGCGAGGGCTCCCCGCGTTCGCTGCGTTCCGGGCGGTCTACCGCACCAAGGCGTTCTGGGAACTTGCCGCACCCGACGAGTCGGTGGAGGACATCGCCCGCCGCTGCCCGAACAGTGAGGCGCTGACCCGGGACTGCATCTGGCTGCATCACCGCACCCTGCTCGGCACCCGGGAGCAGATGCACGCCATCGCGGACGTGGTGGCCGACGTGGTGGGCCGCTCATGACGCTGCGCGTGGCGGTTGTGGGGCTCGGGTGGGCCGCGACGACGATCTGGCTGCCCAGGCTGACCGCGCATCCGGACGTGGTGGTCACCGCCGTAGTGGACACCGACGTCGGGGCGCGGGCGTCCTACGCGGGCACCGCGCGGGTGCTGTCGGACCCCGCGGAGATCAGCCGCGACACGGCCGACGTCGCGATCGTCGCGGTACCGAACCACGCGCACACGCCGGTCGCCTGCGCGCTGCTCCGCGCCGGCATCCCGGTGTTCCTGGAGAAGCCGGTCTGTCTCGGCACGGCCGAGGCGGACGAGCTGGCCGAGGCGGAGCGGGCGGGTGGCGCGGTCCTGATCGCGGGCAGCGCGGCCCGGTACCGGGCGGACACCAAGGCGCTGGAACGGGTCGCGGCGGGGCTCGGTGAGGTCCGGCACCTGAGCCTGGCGTGGGTGCGGGCTCGCGGCGTCCCGGGGACGCCGTGGTTCACCGACCAGGACAGGGCGGGTGGGGGAGCGCTGGTCGACCTCGGCTGGCACCTGCTCGACCTGGCACTCCCGCTGCTTGGTCCCGGCCCCGTCGACTTCGAGCAGGTGCTCGGCACCACCGGCCACGACTTCGTCGACCGGAGTCGGACCACGGCGGCGTGGCGGCACGACGCCGAGACGCGCGACTCCCCGGCCACGGTGGAGGACACCGCTCGCGCGTTCCTGGTCACCACCAAGGGGGTGTCCACCGCGCTGCACGTCGGCTGGGCCTCGCACGCGAGGTACGACCGGACCTGCGTCGAGGTGCACGGCAGTGCGGGCACCGCGGTCCTGAGCTGCACGTTCGGGTTCAGCCCGAACCGGGCGGGCGGTTCGGTGCTCACCGTGGTGCGCGGCGGCGAGGTCGAGCTCGTGCCGGTGGTGCAGGAGGCGATCGGGGTCGAGTACGACCGCCATGTCGACGCCCTTCCCGGCCTGCTCGCCGATCCCGGTCATCGCGGCCGAGCGGTCGCGTCGGCCCGGACGACCATCGGCGTCATCGAACGCATCTACGACTCCGCGCGCAGCGCGAAGGGAAGTCTGCCGTGCCTGGCGAACTGAAAACGGTGATCTTCGACCTCGACGGCGTACTGGTGGACAGCTTCGCCGTGATGCGGGAGGCGTTCCACCGCGCGTACCGCGAGGTCGTCGGCGGCGGCGAGCCGCCGTTCGAGGAGTACGGCAAGCACCTCGGCCGGTACTTCCCGGACATCATGCGGATCATGGGCCTGCCGCCGGAGATGGAGGTGCCCTTCGTCCGCGAGAGCTACCGGCTCGCGGATCGCGTCCGGCTCTTCGACGGTGTCGCCGACATGTTGGAGGAACTGGGGGGCCGCGGCCTGCGGTTCGCGATCGCCACCGGCAAGAGCGGTCCTCGTGCCCGCTCCCTGCTGGAAGAACTCGGCGTGCTGTCGCGGTTCGACCACGTGATCGGGTCCGACGAGGTGGCCAACCCCAAGCCGGCACCGGACATCGTCCACCGGGCCATGGACCTGCTCGGGGTGGTGGACAAGTCGGAGACCGTGATGATCGGTGACGCGGAAACCGACCTGGCCAGCGCCCGTGCGGCGGGCGTGGGGGCGGTTGCCGCGCTGTGGGGCGAGTGCGACCCGGTCGTGCTCCTGAACGCCCAGCCCGATGCCGCTTTCGAATCACCCGCCGCCTTCACGGACTGGGTGACGTCATTCGCACCCGACCGCGTCGCCTGACACCTTCAGCGGCTCCGATCGAGGACAACGCGCAACTTCCAAGCCGTCCTCCGATCACGCACCTCATTCCGCAGACCGCGGAACGTCTTCATTCGCGACCCGCGCGCACGGCCGCCGTCACGTTAACCAGAACGGGGAAACGGCGCTTGACCGATAAGGTCGTCCCATGGGTCTGCAGACGAATGCACCTTCCATCCTCGCCATGGCCGACCTGGCCACTCCCATGTCCATCCGGGTGGCCGCGACGCTCGGCCTGGTCGAACACGCGGGCGACGCGGGGGCGACCGCCGAACAGCTCGCCTCCGCTTCCGGTACCGCTTCCGACGCGCTCCGTCGACTGCTCGACCACCTGGTCACGATCGGTGTCTTCGACTTGGACGCGGAATCCGGCCGCTACCGGCCCACAAGCCTGGGCGACCAGATGAGGGGTGATTCCCCGGAGGGGTTCAAGCCACTGCTCGACATCAACAGCGCCGGTGGACGGGCCGAACTGGCGTTCGTCGAGCTGCTCGAGACCATCACCACGGGCGCACCCGCGTACCCGCGGCGGTACGGGCGGGAGTTCTGGGCCGACCTCGACGCGGAACCCGCGCTGAGGGCCTCGTTCGACGCCCAGATGAACTGGCGGTTCCGGGTGCAGGCAGCCCAGATCGCCGAGCGCTTCGACTGGGGCCGCTTCACCGACGTCCTCGACGTGGGCGGCGGTGACGGCACCCTGCTGGAGGCGGTCCTGAAGGTCCACCCGGGTGTGCGCGGGCGGGTGCTCGACCTCCCTCCGACCGCTGCCGCCGCCACCGAGAGGTTCGCCGCGGCCGGGCTCGGGGACCGGGCAGGCGCCGTCGCGGGCAGCTTCTTCGACGCCCTTCCCCAGGGAGCCGACGCCTACGTCCTGTCCGACATCCTGCACGACTGGGATGACGAACACGCGCGTGCCATCCTGGCTGAGTGCGGTCGGGCCGTCGGGCCGGAGGGTGTCGTCGTGGTGATCGAGCCGATCCGGGGCAGGGGCGTCGACACCGGGATCGACCTGTTCATGCTGATGTGCTTCAACGGCCGCGAGCGGACCGTGGAGGAGCTGGCCGAGCTGGCCGCCGGCTGCGGCCTCGCCCTGCGGGACTCGGCACCGGTGGCCGACGGGCGGACCGCGCTGGAGTTCCAACCGACCTCCGCTGGCTGACGAACGGCCGCGCTCCCGGCCGCGGTGGTCCCGGCCGGGAGCGCAGCCGCGAGGGATCAGGACGCCTGGTCGGCGGCGACCTCGGCCAGCGCCGCGCGGAACACGTCGACCGCGGGCAGGTGGCGGCTGTCCGACAGCACGGCGAGCCCGAAGGCCTCCATCGCCAGGCACAGGTCTCGCGGTCCGGCGACGGGCACGTGGCAGCGGTCGACCATCACCGTCGGCGCCGGCACGCCACCCGCGTTCCTGACCTCGACGTGGAACTTGTCGTCGTAGTAGTCGATGGGCTGCAAGGGCCCGAAGGTGGTCCGGGAGCGCAGTGCGCGGATCTCCGCGTCGGTGGCCGGCCGTTGCGGCCGGGAGTTCGCCGCGGTGTCGCGGAAGTCGTTGTGCATGGCGTCGAACCTGTCGGCGGCGATGACCGCGTCCAGCTCGTCGGTGCGGTAGCTGCCCATGGCGTAACCCCGGATGCTCGCGGCCATGGAGCGCCCGACGACCTCGTCGAAGTCGGCGTCGCCCACCAGGACGTCGAAGGCGCACGCCTGGGACAGGTTGCCGATGTACCGCTTCTCCGCCTCGGTGAAGCGGTTGGAGATCATGCACCGCAGGGCAGCGGCCTCCCGGCCGGACAGCGCCGAGATCGCGGTGGCGGACAGCGCCACGTAAACGGAAGGCGAGGAGACCCGGTTCCGGTCGGCGATCCGGTCGAAGGCCGCGCCGAGCGCGGGGGACACCATGGAGACGCGCACCCACCGCGGCGAGCGGTCGGCGTGGAGCCGGGTGGGGAAGTTGGTGAAGTCGACCCGTTCGGCGAGCCGCCGCCACCGTCGCATCGTCTGCTCGTTGCGCCGGACACCGGCCGGGCTCGCCTCGTCCTCGGCCTTCGCCACCGGCGTCAGCAGGGACAAGTCCTCGCCGTAGCGGTGGTCGCCCGCCAACCGGGCGGTGAACTCCTCGATGAGGCGGTTGCGCGCGAGCCCGTCGATCGACAGGTGCGACACGACGACCAGGAGCGCGGCCGGACGCCCGTCGACGTGCACGACCGCGAACCGCGCGGGGAGTTCGTGGTCGAAGTCGAACGAGCGGTCGGCCAGGTCGTCGGTGAGCCGGTCCAGGTCTTGCTCCGCGCCGTGCTTCAGCAGGACCGGCACTTCACCCGATCCGGACACGTCCTGCACGGCCACCCCTTCGGGCGTGTCGAAGTACCTGGTGCGCAGCGCTTCGTGCCGCACCACGACGTCGTGGACGACGGAAAGCACGTCGTCGATCGTGCACCCCTCCGGCAGCCCGATCCGGAAGCGCACGTTCAGGTAGGTGTCGTGGGGGTGGAACTTCTTGATCGCACGCCACATGCCGTACTGGGACCAGGTCATCGGCGCACGGGCACTGCCCGGACCGGAGAACCGCACGGTCCTCGACGTGGTTGACGACACCTGCATTTGTGATCGACCTCCTGGAGACTCGTCGGTGCGGCGAACATGCGTTCGGTGGTGCCGGGCGCCTCGAGAGGCGCCGGTGCCGGACTACCGCGCGGCCGGGGCGTCCTGCCAGGTGCGGTCGTCCAGCGGAATCGCCTCGATCTCGGCCCACAGCCCGTCCTCGATCTCGACGTCGGCCAGCTCCAGCGTCCGCTGGTAGTGCTCCAGACCCGCCACGCCGACGATGGTCGACGTGATCCGGGTGTCGCGCATCGACCACTGAAGCGCCGCCGCGGCCGGCGGCACCCCCGCCTCGGCGCACAGCCGGCCGATGGCGTCAGCTGCGGACAGCAGTGCGGGCGGTGCCTGGCCGTAGGCGTAGCGGGTGCTCGCCAACGGCCAGCGGGTGAGCAGCCCGCCACCGTAGGGTGCGGCGTTGAACACCCCGAGACCGCGCTCGGCGGCCGCGTCCAGCAACGCGTCCGCCGAGCGGTCCACCAGCGTCCAGCGGTTGTGCGTGATCACAGCCTCGAAGTGCCCAGTGGCCACCAGTTCGCGCAGCATCCTGGTCGGCCCGCCCGCCACGCCCAGGTGCTCGACGAGCCCTTCGTCGCGGGCGGCCACCAGCGCCTCGACCGCTCCGCCGGAGCCGCAGATCTCGGCGTACGGGGCATGTTCGGGATCGTGCAGGTAGCACATCGGGAGTCGCTCCAGCCGGAGCCGGTCCAGGCTCTCGCGCAGCGAGTCACGCATCCGCGCACCCGAGAAGTCCCCGGTGATGAAGTGCCGATCGGCTTTGGTCTGCACCAGCACCCCCGGCGCCGCGCCGCCCGCCTCGGCGAGTGCCGCGCCGATCCGCGTCTCGCTCTCGCCCTCGCCGTAGTTGTTGGACGTGTCCAGCACCGTGATCCGGTGGTCGGCGCGCAAGCGGCGGACCAGCTCGGCCGTCTGCGCCCGGGTCGGACCCGAGCCGTCCGGCCAGTGTCGCCAGCCGGCCGTCCCCACCGTCAACGGCGAGGCGGTCAGCCCGGTGCGGCCGATCGGCCGCGGGGCACGCCGGTCCGCCGTGCCGGCCACCGGTTCATCGGTTTCCCGCCGACCGGGGTGAACCTCCGGGGTCATCGCTCAAGCACCTCACTTCCTCGCGCGCGGCCGGCCGGACCGCGTGCTCACAGGCGGACGAACAGGTTCTCGATCCCGCGGGTCACGGTGCTGCGCCAGCGTTGAGGCGGCCGGACCACCTGAACGGAGGGGAAGCGGTGGAAGAGGGCGCGCAGGGCGACGACGGCCTCCAGCCGTGCCAGCTTGGCGCCGAGGCAGTAGTGGGCGCCGCCGCCGAACGCCAGCGTCCGGCTCCGCTTACGGTGCGGGTCGAACTCGTCGGGGTTGTCCATCAGCGCGACGTCCCGCTCCGCGGCGGCCCAGGACAGGAACACCATCTCGCCATCCGGGATCGTCTTCCCGCCGACGGACACCGGGCACGTGGTGATCCGGCTCGTGGAGAGCATCAGCGGCGGGTCGAAGCGCAGCGACTCCTCGACAACGTCCTCGAACGACAGGGTCCCCGCGCAGGCCTGGTCGGTCAGCTCCGCGGAGCCGAGGATGGTCACCAGGGTGTTCGCGATCAGGTTGGTCGAGCTCTCGTGCCCGGCGATGAGCAGCAGGTAGGTCATGGAGACGAGCTCGTCGAAGGACACCGGCGCGGCGCCGTCGACCCCCTTGGCATGCGCGATGCGCTCGACAAGGCTGCTGCCGTCGCCGTCCCGCAACGTGGTCCGCAGGACCTCCTCGAGGTGCACGCGCGCCGCGCGGATGGCAGCCGAGTCGTCACCGTCCACGACGGTCTCGTTCGTCCACTTGCGGAACGCGGCCCGGTCGACGGTCGGCACCCCGAGCATCTCGATGATCACCTCGAGCGGGAGGCGGTAGGCGAACTTCTCGATGAGGTCGATCTCCTCGACCTCCCCGACGAGCTCGTCGAGGAGGTCGTCGGCGATCTGCTCGATTCGTGGTTCGAGGGCGGCGATCTCCTTGGGCCGGAAGTCGGCGGCCACCAGGTTCCGCAGTTGCCCGTGGCGGGGGTCGTCACAGGTGAGCATGCCGAGCGTCGAGTTGCCGCCCCCGTCCTCCTCCTCGACACCGATGTAGCGCGGGCCGCTGCGCATCGTCTGGTCCGAGAGCAGATCGCGGATCGCCTCGGCACCGACCACCAGCCAGGCGTGCAGGTCGTTCGGCAGCCGCACCCGGTGCACGGGTCCCGACTGCCGCAGTTCCTTGATGACGGCGTGGGGGTCGCGGTAGAAGTCCTCCCTGATCTCGTAGAGGTCCGTGAATCCGCTGTCCGCCGGCACGGCCGTGTCCTGATCGGTGCTGGGCATGCTGCATCCTCCAGAGCCATTTTTCGGGCATGACAGAGGCTTTTCACCACGAGGGAAAGTGGGCGCGCTGTCGCGGCGTTCGTTGCTGCGGTCTTCGGTGAATAGCGCTGACGGCCTCTGGACACAGGACCGTACACACCGCTTCGACGGCACCGCAAGCAAGCGGATCGACCGGCGAACCGCTTGCGGGAACAGGGAAGTCGGGCCGGGGTACGGCAAAGAAGCGTGCGGCTCCGCTTATTTCGGCACTGGTTGTCTCAGGACGGCGGCGGACACTACTGTCGTGTTTCACTGCCCGCGCGACTGGAATCGCCAGTCACATCGCGAAGCCGTCGACCGGGTTTCCAGCGGGATCTCACCCGCATTCCGCGGCTCAGGTGCGGCCGGCCGCGCCGCACCTCGACCGCGAGTCCGTCCGCAACACCCGGCTCCGTCCGAGCCCGCGGAATTCCCCAGGAGCAGAAGTGATCACCACGACTTACAGCGCGGACCCGCCCACCTGCGCACCGGAGAACGTCCTCGGCGTGGTCGTGCACGCGGGCGCGTCCGCCGGTCCGCCTGTCGACCGGCCGTGGCCCGCGGTGACCGTGCAGAGCGCGAGCAAACCAGACCAGGAGTTCTACGAGTACTGGACCACCACCGCACCGGTGACGAGCGGGCGGCGGGCGAAACTGGTGCACGCCGAGGACGGCCAGACGCTGTTCTGCGCGGCGGAACTGCCGTGGTCGGGAAAGCACCGCGAAGGCGTGCGGGACACCTACCGGGCACTGCTGCGCCTGGTGGACGACCTCGGCTACACCTTGTTCCGGATGTGGAACTACGTCGCCGACATCAACAGCCCCAACGTCGACGGCATGGAGCGCTACCAGGACTTCTGCCACGGGCGGGCCGAGGCGTTCGAGAACCCCGACCGGGACTGGACGGCCAGTCTGCCCGCCGCGTCCGGTGTCGGTGCCGTGGGCGGCGGTGTCGTGGTGTGCGCGCTGGCGTCGAAGAGCGCGCCGGTCCACTTCGAGAACCCGCGGCAGGTGCCCGCGTACCGCTACCCGGCGCGGTACGGCCCGCGCTCACCGAGCTTCGCGCGCGCGAGCCTGCTGCCCGCCGCACCCGGTGCGAACCGCGGCGAGCTGTTCGTCTCCGGGACCGCCAGCATCGTCGGGCACGAGACCGTCCACCACAGTGACCTCGGTGGCCAGTGCCGCACCACCTTGGACAACCTGGGGCACCTGCTCGCCCACGTCGGCGAGAAGACCGGCCTCGCAGTGGGATTGGACCGCTTCCGGTTCGCGAAGGCCTACGTCCGCCACTCCGAGGACATGCCGTTCGTGCAGGACCAGTTCCGCCGGGCGTTCGGCCCCGACACCGCGCTCCGACTGCTCAACGTGGACATCTGCCGCAGTGACCTGTTGGTCGAGGTCGAAGGCGTCGTCGACCTGGCCTGACGGCGTGCACCGCGGCAATCCGGGGCCCACCGCGAGATCGCGCCCGGTCAGCGGCGACGCCGTTGACCGGGCGCGAAGCACAGCCGCCGCGTCGGGGTGAACACGGACCGATCGCGGTGTTCGACCGGCGAAGGTGGCGGTCGAACACCCCGTCACAGCTCGTCGCGGTAGAGCAGCTTGCCGGTGGCGGACCTCGGCAGCTCCGACCGGAAGTCGACCCGGCGCGGCACCTCGAAGGGGGCGAGCCGCTCGCGCGCCCAGTCCAGCAGGTCCGGTACGTCGCTCCCGGTGCGGGAGACGACCCTGGCCACCGGAACCTGGCCGCGGGCGTCGTCGGCGGCCACGATCACCTGGACCTCCGCCACGTCCGGGTGCCCACCGAGCACGGCCTCCAGGCGCGCGCGACTGGTCTTGCGCCCGGCGATGTTGACCACGTCAGTGACCCGGCCGTTCAGCCGCAGACCTGCGACGTGGTGCTCGGCGAGGTCGCCGCTGCGATAGCAGCCGTCCACCTCGCGCAGCGGGCGTACGCGCCCCTCGTCGAGGTAGCCGACGGCCAGCGCGTCGTTGTGCAGCAGCAGTTCGCCGCTGCCCTCCTCGATCCTCGCCGTCACCCCGGGCAGGGGTTCGCCGATCACCGCGGGGTCGCCGGTCCGCCCGACGTCCACGACGGTGCAGGTGCCCGCTTCCGAAGCCCCGTAGACGTTGAGCAGGGTGAAGCTGTGGCGTTCGCCCATCCGCCGGATGACGTCGGCGGTCAGGGGCGCGCCTGCGGACGTCGCCTGGACCAGCGGAGCGAACCGGCTGCCGTCGGCCTCGGCGATCAACCGGTACTGCAGCGGCAGGCCGATCAGAGTGCGGGCGCCGGTGGCCGTGATCGTCGCGCCCAGCGCGGCGGGCAGCGTGGTCGGTGCGCGGAACGTCGTCGGCACGCCGGCGAGCAGACCCGCGAAGATGCCGTGGGTCATCCCGTAGGAGTGGTAGGCGGGCGCGGCCGACACGACCGAACCTGGCGCCCTGCCGTGCACGGCTTCGGCGATGCGCCTGCTGTCGTTCAGCACCGCGGGCAGCGGCTTGACCACCGCGCGCGGCGTGCCGGTCGAGCCGGACGTGCGGAAGAGCACGGAGTTGGCGGGCAGCGCTTCGGCGTAGTCGGGTTGCCTGCGGGCCAGCACGTGGCACTCCCAGCCGTTGCCGGCCATCCGCTGCCCGTTCTGCTGTGGACGGTCGGTGACGAGCACCCCGTCGTCACCGGTGTCCGCGTTGGAGTCCAGGTACAGGACAGCGGCGCCCAGGTGCTCGGCGGCGAGCGCGACGGCGGTGATCAGGGCGGCATCGGCGGTCGCGGAGACGATGAACCTGGGGTGGTCGAACCGCGTGGACAGCTCCTCCGCGATCCGCGTTCCCGCGGTCCGCAGGTCGTGCCTGGTCCACTCGGCCCCGTTCACGGTGAAAACGCTGCCGCGGTCGTCGCCGTCGAGCAGCTGCTCCAAGGTGCTGATGGTCGCGCCTCCTGTTCGGGTGGGGACATCGGCACAAGCAGTACCCCGCCGCCCGCTCGGTGTCGAGCCGACCCGAAAAGCGTTGCGATGCCGAACGTTTGCCGACCAGGGCGACGCGCTTGTACGTTCCTGTCGACCAGGGAGAAGGGCAATGTCTTGCAGCCAAAGGGAAATCAGGTTCGCGTAGCGCTCGTGGGCATCGGCAACTGCGCGGCGTCGCTGGTGCAGGGCGTCCACTACTACCGCGA
>NZ_LWLC01000049.1:0-39447 GCF_001905065.1 Saccharothrix sp. CB00851 | reverse complement strand
ATGATCTGCCGCACCGCTTCCCACAATTAGGAGACGCCGCCTAGGCGGCTAGGGCACCGGCGGGGCGGTGACCCGGATGTCGGCGTTCCAGTCGGTGAAGCGGTGCTCGGTGCGCTGGAAGACGTTGTCCTCCAACGTCTTCAGCACCTGCTCCACCCGCACCGGCAGGTCGCCCGGCCCCACCCACACAGTGGCGGACGCGGTGAAGCCCGACTCGTAGGCCGCCAGCAGCTGCGCGCGCCGCGAGCTGTCCGGCGTCCGCTCGGCCTGCTGCCGCAGGTCGACGAGCAGGGCGTACCGGCGCGTCGGCACGCCGTCGAGCCGCTCCTCGCCCTTCTCCACGAGCAGGCCGCCCGCCAGCGACCGCACCACCGAGGCCGGGTCCACCTCGTCGGCCAGGCCGGCGACCGTGGTGTCGGCCCGCACCGGCGCGCGTTCGGCCAGGTCGAGCCTGGTCCACGCGCCGCCGTCGGTGCGGGAATAGCCGGCGTCGGCCAGCACGACGACGTCGGTGGACGAGTCCTGCCGCAACGACACCAGCCGGTCCTCGCGGGCGCGCAGCAGGCCGCCGTCGAGCGTGACCCGCAGCCCGGTCATGGTGGTCTCGGCGGTGAACCGCACGGACCGCTGTTCGTCGGCACGGGCGGCGACGCCCGTGATCAACGTCGCGCTGTCCTCCGCCACCGGGCCGAGCGTCGGTGTCGGCAGGGCTGTCCGCTCGGCACAGCCCGCCAGCGCCATCGAGGCCAGCACCACTGCGACGACGGACCTGCGCATGTCTCCCCCCACGGACGGTGAACCACGTCATCCTCCCCCACTCGCGACCGATAAGGAGTACGAACCCGGAAAGTGCCTCGGCTACCGTCGGTGCCATGCCCCACGTGCTCTCCGTCAACGTCGGCTCCCGCGTCGAGTTCGACCAGGCCACCGTCGGCCACACCGGCATCGGCAAGCGCCCCGTGCCGGGCCCCGTGGAGGTCCGCGCACCCGGTCCGGGCGGCAGCGGCGTCGCCGGCGACCACATCTCCGACGGGCGCCACCACGGCGGCGGTGACCAGGCCGTTTACGCCTACGCCCGGGAGGACCTGGACGAGTGGTCGGTGGAGCTGGGCCGCGACCTGCGGCCGGGGCTCTTCGGCGAGAACCTGACCACGACGGGCGTCGACGTGTGCGGCGCCCTCATCGGCGAGCGGTGGCGGATCGGTGGTGTGCTGCTCCAGGCGACCAGCCCGCGGGTGCCGTGCCGGACGTTCGCCGGGGTGATGGAGGAGCGCGGGTGGGTGAAGACGTTCACCCAGCGCGGGCTTCCCGGCACGTACTTCCGCGTCCTGGAACCCGGCACGATCACCGCGGGTGACGAGATCACGATCGAGCACCGGCCCGACCACGGCGTCACGATCGCGCACGCGTTCCGCGCCCTGACGCTGGAGCCGGCGTTGCTGCCCGGCCTGCTGGCCGCCGGTGACGACCTGCACGACGACCTGCGGCGCCGGATCGAACGGCGGGCGTTCGACCCGGCGTAGCGGTCGCTCAGGCGAGCGCGGACAGCTTCTCGAACTCCTCGTCGGTCAGCTCGATCCGCGCCGCCGCCACGTTCTCCTCCAGGTGCGCGATCGAGGACGTGCCGGGGATGGGCAGCACGACCGGCGACTTGCGCAGCAGCCACGCCAGCGCGAGCTGGGCGGGCGTGGCGCCGTGCTCCTTGGCCGCCGCGTCGAGCACGCTGCCCGGCCGGGCCAGCTCGCCGGTCGCCACCGGGAACCACGGGATGAACGCGATGCCCTGCTCGGTGGCGTACTCCAGCACGGCCTCGTGGTGGCGGTCGGCCAGGTTGTACAGGTTCTGCACGCTCGCGATCGGCGTGACGGCCTGCGCGGCCTTGACCTGGGCGACATCCACCTCGGACAGTCCGATGTGCCGGATCTTGCCCTCGTCGCGCAGCTTGGCCAGCTCGCCGACCTGGTCCTCCAGCGGGTAGTCCGGGTCGACGCGGTGCAGCTGGTACAGGTCGATGCGCTCGACGCCCAGCCGGAGCAGGCTGGTCTCCACGGCCTGCCGCAGGTACGCGGGCCTGCCGAGGACGGGCCACTCGTTCGGGCCGGTGCGCAGCAGGCCGCCCTTGGTCGCGATGACCAGTCCGTCGGCGTAGGGGTGCAGCGCCTGCCGGATCAGCTCCTCGTTGATGTGGGGGCCGTAGGCGTCGGCGGTGTCGATGAAGTCGACACCCAGCTCCACCGCCCGGCGCAGCACGGCGAGTGCGTTGTCGCGGTCGGCCGGGTACCCCCAGATGCCCTCACCGGTGAGCCGCATCGCGCCGTAGCCGAGGCGGTTGACGGTCAGGTCGCCGCCCAGCGAAAAGGTCTCAGACACCTCAGGTGCTCCTCGAACTCGTTGACGATCCTCCTTCCCGCCAACCCGGTGGAGCGCGTCGGTTGTTCCCGTTCGGGGTAGCCCGATCGACGCGCGTCCACCTGGTGGAACCGCGCTACTGCTTGGCGACCAGCGTGAGCACGTCGTACTTGGCCACCGACTCGCCCTTCTGGTTGACCAGGTCGGCGTCCCAGCGGACCTCGCCGTAGTCCTGGTCCTCACGCGGAGTGATCTGCTTCGCGGTCAACGTCACGGTCAGCTCGTCACCCGGGAACGTGGGCGTGAGGAACCGCAGGTTCTCCAGCCCGTAGTTGGCCAGCACGGGCCCCGGCTCGGGCGAGACGAACAAGCCCGCCGCGAACGACACCACCAGGTAGCCGTGCGCGACCCGACCGCCGAAGAACGGGTTCGCCGCCGCGGCCTGTTCGTCCATGTGCGCGTAGAACGTGTCGCCGGTGAACTCGGCGAAGTGCTCGATGTCGGCCATCGTGACCACCCGCGGTCCGGCCACGACCGTGTCGCCGATCCGCAGTTCCCGCAACGACTTGCGGAACGGGTGCACGTCCGACTCGGTGCGCGGCGCGCCCGCCACCCACCGCCCGGTGACCGCGCTCAGCATCCGCGGGCTCGCCTGCACGGCGGTGCGCTGCATGTGGTGCAGCACGCCCCGGATGCCGCCCATCTCCTCGCCACCGCCCGCCCGGCCCGGCCCGCCGTGCACCAGCGCGGGCAGCGGTGAACCGTGCCCGGTGGACTCCTTGGCGTCGTCCCGGTCGAGCACCAGCAGGCGGCCGTGCCACGGCGCCACGCCCAGCACCACGTCCCGCGCGAAGTCCGCGTCGTGCGTGACGACCGAGCCGACCAGGCTGCCCGCGCCCCGGGCGGCCAGCTCGACGGCGTGCTCGGCGTCGCGGTAGGCCATCAGCGTCGACACCGGCCCGAACGCCTCCACCTCGTGCGGCTGGGCGTGGTCCGGGTCGGCCTTGAGCAGCACCGGCGACAGGAACGCGCCGCGCTCGGCGTCGGCGTCCACCACGTCCACGCGGTCCAGCGAGCCGTAGACGACGTCACCGACCTCCAGCAACGCCTTCAGCGACCGCCGGACCTCCTCGCGCTGCTCCAGCCCGGCCAGCGCGCCCATCCGCACGCTCTCGTTGGCCGGATTGCCGATCACGACCTTCGCCAGTCGTGCGGCGGCGGCGTCGGCGACGGCGTCCACGAGCGGGGCGGGTACCAGGGCGCGCCGGATCGCGGTGCACTTCTGGCCCGCCTTGACCGTCATCTCGCTGACGAGCTGCTTGACGAACAGGTCGAACTCGGGCGTGCCCTCGACCGCGTCCGGGCCGAGGATCGAGCAGTTCAGCGAGTCCGCCTCGGCGTTGAAGCGCACGCTGTTGCGCACCACGGCCGGGTGGGTGCGCAGCACCTGGGCGGTGGACGCCGAGCCGGTGAAGCCGACCAGGTCCTGGCCGGTCAGGTGGTCGAGCAGGTCACCCGCGCTGCCGGTGAGCAGTTGCAACGAGCCTTCCGGCAGCAGGTCCGAGGCCAGCATCAGCTCGACCAGCTTCTCGGTGACGTAGGCCGTCTGGGAGGCGGGCTTGATCAGCGACGGCACGCCCGCGATGAACGCGGGGGCGAACTTCTCCAACGGGCCCCACATGGGGAAGTTGAAGGCGTTGATCTGCACCGCGACGCCCCGCAGCGGGGTGGCGACGTGCTGGCCGACGAACGTGCCGCCCTTGCTCAGCGGCTCGACGTTGCCGTCCACGTACACCTTGTCGTTGGGCAGCTCGCGCTTGGCCTTGCTCGCGTAGCCGAACAGCACGCCGATGCCGCCGTCCACGTCGATCAGCGAGTCCGTCCTGGTGGCGCCCGATCGGGCGGACAGGGCGTACAGCTCGTCGCGGTGCTCGCGCAGGTGTGAGGCGAGGGCCTTGAGCAGGGCCGCGCGCTGGTGGAACGTCAGCTCCCGCAGTGCCGGTCCGCCGACGCGCCTGCCGTGGTCCAGCGCCGCCGCCAGGTCGATGCCGTGCGACGAGATCCGCGCGATCTCCTCACCGGTCACCGCGTCGTGCAGCGGCGTCCCTTCGACGGACGGGGTGTGCCAGCGACCTGACACGTAGCTGCGCAGCATGGCCATCGGGTGTCGACCTCCTCGTCGGGCCGGTGGGTGTCCCGGCATGACCCGACAGTAAAGCCTCCCTACTTTCATCGTGACTTGATTAAAGGCTATGCAGTAACTTCTGGCTGGCTGCCGCCAGAGTGAGAGGAGTGTCGATGAGGACACGAGTGGTGATGAGCGCGGTCGTGCTCGCCTTCAGCGGGTTGGCCCTGCCCGCCGCGCAGGCCGCGCCTGTTGGGAACGCCGCCGCCCCGAACGCCGCCGCCGACGTGGGCACGATGGCGGTCACCTTCGCCGAGGAGTTCAACGGACCGGCGGGCACGCGGCCCGACGCCTCCAAGTGGAACACCGAGGTCGGCGACAACAACGGCAACAACCGCGAGCACCAGTACTACACGACGTCGGCGAGCAACGCGGCCATGGACGGCGCGGGCAACCTCGTCATCACCGCGCGCAAGGAGAACCCCGGCAACTACAACTGCTGGTACGGCCGGTGCCAGTACACGTCGGCCCGGATCAACACCGCGGGCAAGTTCACCACGACCTACGGCAAGGTCGAGGCGCGGATGAAGATGCCGCGCGGCAAGGGCATCTGGCCCGCGTTCTGGATGCTCGGCCAGGACATCAACTCCGGCAACCCGTGGCCGAACAGCGGCGAGATCGACATCATGGAGTTCCTCGGCCACGACCTGGACACCGTGTACGGCACCATCCACGGGCCCGGCTACTCGGGCGCGGGCGGTATCGGCATGCCGTTCAACGGGCCGAACTTCGCCGACGGCTTCCACACCTTCGCCATCGAGTGGTCGCCGAACCAGATCGCGTGGTCGGTGGACGGCAACGTCTACCAGCGCCGCACGCCCGCCGACCTCGGCGGCGACCAGTGGGTGTTCAACAAGCCGTTCTTCATCATCCTGAACCTGGCGGTCGGCGGTGAGTGGCCGGGCTACCCGGACGCCTCCACCACGTTCCCGCAGCAGTTCGTGATCGACTACGTGCGCGTGTCGACGCTGGACAGCACCCCGCCCGCGGGTGGGCGGATCACCGGCATCGGCGGCAAGTGCGTGGACGTCGCCGGCGCGAACACCGCCAACGGCACGCCCGTTCAGCTGTGGGACTGCAACGGCACCGCGGCCCAGCAGTGGTCCCGTCCGGGCGACGGCACGATCCGCGCGCTGGGCAAGTGCCTGGACGCGGCGTCGGGCGGCACGGCGGACGGCACCCTGGTCCAGCTGTGGGACTGCAACGGCACCGGCGCCCAGAAGTGGGCGGTCAGCGGCGCCAACGACATCGTGAACATCCAGGCGAACAAGTGCCTGGACGCGCAGAACCACAGCTCCGCCAACGGCACCCGCCTGCAGCTGTGGACCTGCTACGGCACCGCCAACCAGAAGTGGGCCGTCGCCTGATCGACCTCTCCCCACCGCCGCCGCGACCGCGGACTCTCCCCCGCGGTCGCGGCGGCATGTGGTCGAGCCCTCCCCGTGGCGGAACCGGGCGCTACCAGGGACCGGAATGCCGGGCCGTCCGCGGCCGTTGACCACGGTGTGAGGCTCGACCGCGGGGTGAAGCTGTCCGTGCTGGACCGGTCGCGGGTGCGGGCAGGGCACAGCCACGCCGAGGCGCTGCGCGACACGGTCGCGTTCGCCCGACAGGCCGAAGAGCTCGGCTACCACCGCTTCTGGGTGTCCGAGCACCACGGCGTGCCGGGCGTGGCGGGTTCCGCGCCGACCGTGCTGGCCGCCGCCGTCGCCGCGGCGACGTCCCGGATCCGGGTCGGCACGGGCGGCGTGATGCTGCCCAACCACCAGCCGCTGGTCGTGGCCGAGCAGTTCGGGGTGCTGGAGTCGCTGTTCCCCGGCCGGATCGACATGGGCCTCGGCCGCTCGGTCGGCTTCATCGAGGCGGTCCGCAAGGCGTTGGGGCACGACAAGTCCGACGCCGCCGAGTTCGGCCCGAGGCTCGCGGAGCTGCTGGGCTACTTCACCGGCGACCAGGCCGTGCGCGGCTACCCGGCCGACGGCCTCCGGGTCTCGCCGTTCGTCCTGGCCACCGGCGCCGGCGCACGCGTCGCCGCCGCGCACGGCGTCCCACTCGTCATCGGCTCGTTCCGCGGGGAAGACGCCATGATCGACGCCATCACCACCTACCGTGCCGGGTTCCGCCCCTCGACCTGGGCCTCGGAGCCCTACGTGGTGATCTCCTCGACCGTCGCCGTGGCGGACACGACCGAGGACGCCTGGCGACTCCTCGTACCCGAGGCGTGGTCGATGGCCTACTCACGCACCCGAGGCGAGTTCCCACCCCTGAGCGCCCCGAACGACATCCTCGCCCGCCCCATGACCGGCAGGGAGCGCACCCTGTTCGAGCAGTCGCTGCGAGGACACATCTACGGCACACCGTCCGAGGTCGCCAAGGCCCTGGACACCCTGCTCACCCACACCGCCGCCGACGAGGTCCTGGTCACCACGAGCACCTACGACCGCGCCGCGATGCTGGACTCGTACCGCCAACTCGCCGCGCTCTACCGCTGAGCGACGTGCTGGGCCAACTCGACCTCGATGAACGCGTCGATCATCGCCCGCCACACCGCCTCGGCGACCGCCGGCTCCAACCCCGCGTCCACCGCCCGGTCCCGCACCGAGGCGATCACCCGGGCGACCCGGTCCGGCGCCCGGACCGCCTGGTCGTCCGACTTGAACGCCGCGGCGGCACGCACCAGCCCCTGCCGTTGCGCCAGCAGGCGCACCAGCTCGGAGTCGATCACATCGATGCGCTCCCGGACCTCGGCCAGCGACGTCGGGAGGGGGAACGTCGGAGACGACGCGGAGTCTGACACCCCACCATCATCCACGACGTCACCCACCGCTGTTCAGGCCACTCGCCGCCGCCAGTCAGGCGACGGCCCTCCGGATGACCGCCCGCTGGGCGACCGCCCGCACCACGCGCCGCCGACCCCAACCGACCCGGCCGCCAGCGCGACCGCAGCCAACCCAGCTCTCAACCGCCCAGCCCGATCCCAACCGACCCGGCCACCGGCGCGACCGCAGCCCACCTGGCCGCCAGCGCGACCGCAGCCACCAGCGCGACCGCAGCCGAACCAGCCGACAGTGGTCGTGCGCCAGGGGCCGCTCAGTGGTCGCGTTGCTGCTCGGCCAGGAAGCGCTCGAACTCCGCACCCAGCTCGTCCGCGCTGGGCAGTGGCTCGTCGTCGTCCAGGAGCAGGTTGTCCGACGTCTCGGTGAACGCGTCGTACTGCCGCTCCAGCGCCTCGACCACCTGCGCGACCTCGGCCGACTCCGCCACCTGGCGGGTGATCTCGGCGTCCGTCCGCCGCGCCGCCTCGTTCAGGGCCGCGGCCTGGATGACCAGGCCCGTCGACTTCGTCAACGCCTGGAGCAGGCTCAACGCGGCAGCGGGGTAGGTGCCCTGCGCGAGGTAGTGCGGGACGTACGCGGCGAAGCCCATGGCGTCCAGACCGGCCTCCCCGAGCCGCAGCTCGAGCAGCGCCGACAGGTTGCCCGGCACCTGCACCCGGCTGAACGGCGAGCCCTCCACGACCAGCTCGGGCCTGGTCGCGTGCGAGATCACCGACAGCTTCCGGGTGTGCGGCACGCCCATCGGGATGCCGTGGAAGCTGATCGCGAGCCGCAGCCCCCACCGGTCGATGAGCGACCGCACCGCCGCGACCACCGCCTCCCACCGGCGATCCGGCTCGGGGCCGGTCATCAGCAGGAACGGCGTGCCCACCGCGTCGTGCATGAGGTGGACGACCAGCTCGGGCGCGTCGAAGGACTCCCACCGGTCGGTGGCGTAGGTCATCGTCGGCCGCCGGGCGCGGTAGTCGATCAGGTCGTCGATGTCGAACCGGGCGATCACACGGTGCTCGTGCACCTCCAGCAGGTGGGCGACCAGCGCCGACCCCGCCGCACCGGCGTCCATGAAGCCGTCGAAGTGGTGCAACAGCACCGCTCCGGTCAGGTCCGGGACGTCGGAGTCGACCTCGAACAGATCCTCCGGGTCCAGCGCCACCGCGTGCCTCCCCAAGTGCTCACATGACAGTCCTCCCCTCCGTCAACGTCGAGCGACCGCTGTTCCATTCCCCGATCCCGTCGAGCACTCGGGCGAGGCCGAATCCGAACCGGGCCGGCGCCCTGCTGGACCATCCACTCGTCCCCGGTGATCAGGGCTGTCTTCCGAAGCTTGACCTCCACCTGACTCCAGGCTTTACGTTCCGGGCATGGACATGGAGACCACCGCCTGGATGTCGCTCTACCACGTGACCAACGCGCAGGACGACAGGCGATCGTTCTCCGTCGCCACGTTCCGCCGAATCTGGGCTTTCGCCCGTCCGCACCGGGTGAGGCTCGGCCAGTACCTCACCCTGAGCGTGGTCGTGGCGGTGCTGGCGGTGGTGACCCCGGTCCTCGCGGGCCGGATCGTGGACGCGATCGTCAACGGCTCGTCATACGACGTGGTACTGGCGCTCGCCGCGGTGATCGCGGGCATCGCGATCGTCGAGGCGGGGCTGGGCCTGGTGACGCGGTGGTTGTCGGCGAGCATCGGCGAAGACCTGATCCTGGACCTGAGGACCACGGTGTTCGACCACGTGCAGCGGATGCCGATCGCGTTCTTCACCCGCACCCGGACCGGGGCGCTGGTGAGCCGGCTCAACAACGACGTGATCGGTGCGCAGCGGGCGTTCAGCGACACCCTGTCCAGTGTGGTCGGCAACCTGGTCACGCTGGCGCTGACGCTGGTGGTGATGATCAGCCTGTCGTGGCAGATCACGCTGCTCGCGCTGGTGCTGCTGCCGGTGTTCGTGGTGCCGGCACGGCGGATGGGGGCGCGGTTGGCGCGGCTGGAACGTGAGGCGGCCAACCACAACGCCACGATGAGCACGCAGATGACCGAGCGGTTCTCGGCGCCGGGCGCGACGCTGGTGAAGCTGTTCGGCAGGCCCGCGCACGAGTCGGCGGAGTTCGCGACGCGGGCGCGGCGGGTCCGGGACATCGGGGTGCGCACGGCCATGGTGCAGACCGTGTTCCTGACCGCGCTCACGCTCGTCTCGGCGTTGGCGTTGGCCGTGGTGTACGGGTTGGGCGGGTTCTACGCGCTGCGCGGCGAGTTGGACCCGGGGTCGGTGGTGGCGCTGGCGTTGCTGCTGACCAGGTTGTACGCACCGCTCACGGCGTTGGCCAGCGCGCGGGTCGAGGTGATGAGCGCGTTGGTGAGCTTCGAGCGGGTCTTCGAGGTGCTCGACCTGAAGCCGTTGATCAGCGAGAAGCCCGGCGCGCGGTCGGTGCCGGACGGTCCGGTGTCGGTGGAGTTCGAGAACGTCCGGTTCGCCTACCCGTCGGCGGACAAGGTGTCCCTGGCGTCGTTGGAAGAGGTCGCGGTGCTCGACAACCGCGGCGGGGTGGAGGTGCTGCACGACGTGTCGTTCCGGGCCGAGCCGGGCCAGGTGGTGGCGTTGGTCGGCTCGTCGGGCGCGGGGAAGTCCACGATCGCCTCGCTGCTGCCCCGGCTGTACGACGTGGACTCGGGTGCGGTGCGGCTGTCCGGGGTGGACGTGCGCGACCTGACGGCCGACTCGGTCCGCGAGGTGCTGGGCATGGTGACGCAGGACGGTCACCTGTTCCACGAGTCGATCCGGTCGAACCTGCTGCTCGCGCGGCCGGGTGCGACGGACGAGGAACTGTGGGAGGTGCTGGGCCGGGCACGGCTGGCCGACCTGGTGGCGTCGCTGCCGGACGGGTTGGACACGGTGGTCGGCGAGCGGGGCTACCGGCTGTCCGGTGGTGAGCGGCAGCGGCTGACGATCGCCCGGCTGCTGCTGGCGAAGCCGCGGGTGGTGATCCTCGACGAGGCCACCGCGCACCTGGACTCCACTTCGGAGGCCGCGGTGCAGGCCGCGTTGGGCGAGGCGCTGGACGGGCGGACGGCGGTGGTGATCGCGCACCGGCTGTCGACCATCCGGGCGGCCGACCTGATCCTCGTGGTGGAGGGCGGTCGGGTGGTGGAACGCGGCACCCACACCGACCTGCTCGCCGCGGGCGGGCGTTACGAAGAGCTGTACCGGACCCAGTTCGCGGAGGAGGCGCGAGCCTAGGCACGCCTCACCGAGTCGGCGGCACGGGCGGCGGGGCGGCAGGGGCGGCGGCGGGGCGGCGGGGGCGGCGGGGCGGCGGGGCGGCGTGGGCGAACGGCCGCGAGGCGGCGGCGAGCGGCGGCGAGCGGCGGCGAGGCAGTGGCGAGGCAGTGGCGAGGCAGTGGCGAGGCAGTGGCGAGGCAGTGGCGAGGCAGTGGCGAGGCAGTGGCGAGGCGGCGGGGGCGAGGCCGAAGGCGTCCACGGCGCTTGCTGCGCCGACAAGGCGAAGTACCGCAGGTCACCGCCGCGTGACTGACACAATCGTGGTCATGCGGACCATCGGGTTGATCGGCGGGATGAGCTGGGAATCGTCGGCCGAGTACTACCGGCTGCTCAACGAGGAGACGCGGCGCAGGCTCGGCGGCCACCACTGCGCGCCCAGCCTGCTGCTGACCGTCGACTTCGCCGAGATCGAGCAGTTGCAGCGGACGGGGCAGTGGGAACGGTCGGGTGAGCTGCTGGCCGAGGCCGCGCGCAAGCTCGAAGGCGCGGGCGCGGACCTGGTGCTCTTGTGCACCAACACCATGCACAAGGTGGCCGACGCGATCACGGACGCGATCAAGGTGCCGTTCGTGCACATCGTGGACGCGACGGCGCGGAGGTTGACCGACTACCGCAAGGTCGGCCTGCTCGGTACCCGGTTCACCATGGAGCAGGACTTCTACCGCGACCGGATGCGCGAGCACGGCATCGACCTGGTCGTGCCGGACGAGCCGGACCGCACGCTCGTGCACGACGTGATCTACCAGGAGCTGACCAAGAACCGGGTGGAGCCCGCGTCCCGCGCCGCCTACCGGGACGTGATGGCACGGCTGGTGGAGCGGGGCGCGGAGGCGGTGATCCTGGGCTGCACCGAGATCACGTTGCTGGTCGACCAGTCCGACAGCGCGGTGCCGCTGGTCGACTCCACCCGCATCCACGTGGAGACCGGCGTCGAACTGGCCCTGGTCTGAAGGTTCCACCTCGTCAGGGATCTCCCTGAGGCCGGGCGCGGTCGCGTGCGGCAGAGTGGACGGCATGGAGCTGACCCCGCGCGGCCTGTTCGGCCTGGCCAAGAGCACCGTCGAGACCGCCGTGTCCGTGCCCGGCCGCGTGCTGGACCTGCTGGGTGCGGCGGAGGCCGTCGTCCGCCGGGCCGACGAGCTGGTCTCCCGCACCGAACGGGTGCTGGCCGAGACCGAGGCCCTGGTCGGCCGGGCCAAGGCCGTCACGGCGGCGGCCGAGGGTGTGACGACGGATGTCGGCCGCACCGCCCACACGTCACGGGAACTGCTGGACAGCTACGCGCCGATCGTGCGCAAGGCCCAGCCGCTGGCGGAGCGGTTCGTGGACGACCTGTCGCCGCACGAGGTGGACGCCGCCGTGCAACTGGTGGACCAGCTGCCGGTGGTGACCAAGCACCTGATCGAGGACGTGCTGCCGATCCTGGCCACGCTGGACCGCGTCGGCCCGGACATCCACCAGCTGCTGGAGGTCACCAATGACGTCCGGCAGGCGATCCTCGGCATCCCGGGATTCGCCTTCATGCGCCGCCGCGGTGAGGCGAAGGAAGACGAGTAGGGCCGCCGGGAACAATGTCCGGCGCATTATTTAGCGGATTTCGCGGGTTTTCCGGCCAACTCTTGCCGGTGGTCCGAGCACCTCATTAGCTTCCGTCGAGTCGGCACATTTCCGGCAGATTTCGAGGAAGGATCACCCGTGAGGTTGAAGACAATACTGGGCGCGGGCGTGACGTCCGGGCTCGTCGTGGCCGGTCTGCTCGCCGGCGTCGGCAGCGGCTCGGCGGCGCCGGTCCAGGTCGACAAGACGCTGACGTTCACCTGCCCGTTCCCGCTGATCGGCAACCAGGTGCTGTCGACCCGCATCCGGGCCACGATCGACGCGCCGGCCACCGTCGGCGGCGAGTTGACGACCACGGACTTCTCCGCGACGGTCACCGTGCCGCCGACCGCGACCCAGGGCCTGACCCTGGTCGGCGCCGCGACGGTGGAGGGCTCCGCCGAGGCGGGCGTGACGCTGGACAACGCCGGCAGCAAGCTCGACATCAAGATCCCCGGCCTGACCGTGCCGAAGACCCCGGTGCCCGCCGAGGGCGCGTTCGACGTGGTCGCGAGCGGCCCGGTGCCGACCGCGGTGATCCCGAAGGCGGGCACGACGACCGTGACGGTCGGCAACTACAGCACGACGCTGACCCCGAAGAAGGCCGACGGCACCGACACCGGCCTGGGCACCTTCACGTCCAACTGCGTGCTGGACCCCGGCCAGGACCCGACGCTGATCCGGTTCGACGTGTCGGGCGGCGGCGGCCCGACCACGACGACGACCACGAGCACGACCACCACCACTACGACCACCACGACCGTGCCCACGACCACGACGACCACCCAGCCCCCCGGCGGCATCGAGTACGCCTACTCGCTGGACGGCACGTCGACGATCAAGAAGCTGGGCGGCTCGGTGGCGCTCGGGCCGGGCAGCCTGAACGCCGACCTGGAGCTGGCGACCGGCAGGTTCACCGGCGACCTGGTGCTGCCGCCGACCTCGGGCAAGTTCAGCCTGTTCGGGTTCGTGCCGGTGGAGTCGAAGATCGAGTTCGTGCCGGAGGGCAAGACGACCGGCACCCTCACCGCCGGCGCGGTGAAGTCGAGCTCGAAGGTCACCATCAAGCTGCCGTCGGTCACCGCGTTCGGCATCCCGATCAGCAACGACCCGAACTGCCGGACCTCCACGCCCGCGGACATCGCGCTGACCTCGGCGGCGGGCTTCGACCCGCTCAAGGGCGGCAAGCTCTCGGGCACGTACGCGATCCCGGCGCTGACCGGCTGCGGCCCGCTCAACGACATCGTCAGCGGTTTCGCCGCGGGTCCGGGCAACACGATCGACCTGACGCTCACCGCGAAGACCGCGTAACCACCTCGAACACCACTGGAGACCGCCGCGTCCGACCGCGGCGGTCTCCGTTCACTCCGGGCCGGTCAGCAGTTCGACGTCGCCGGGCGGCCCGCGATCCGGTCCGCCGTGAACGCCTGCGCCGCCGCGTTGCCCGTGTACACGGCGGTGATGTGGTCGGTGGCGTAGGTGTGCCAGTCCACCGGCACGCCCAGCGCGCAGTACGCGTCGCGCAACGCCTTGGCCTGCGTGAAGTCCACCAGGTCGTCCCCGGTGGCGTGGTAGGCGTGCACCGGCACCGGGATGCCCGTGCCGCCGAGCTTGTTCTCCGCCACCCGCGCCAGCCACGGCGGCGTGAGCACCGGGCTGGACGTCGTGTAGTCGGCCAGCCTGCGGCCCCGGTAGTCCACGAGCAGCTGCACCGTGCACGCTTCCCGCTGCATGCGGGCGAACTCCACGCGGCCCGCGTCGTTGAGGTAGCTCTCCAGGTCGAGCTCCGGGTAGGCGTTGTCCAACCCGATCAACGAGTACGCGAGCAGCCCGAAGCCCGTGCGGCCGTCCAGCGGCAGGGCCACCTGCACGAGGTCCGCGGGCACGCCGCCGCCGACCACGCCGACCAGGTTCAGCTCCGGCGCGTACGCGGGCTGGAGCTGCCCGGCCCACATCGCCGCGCCGCCGCCCTGCGAGTAGCCGCGGAACACGACCTTCGCGTCACGGGACAGCCCCGTGCCCGGCAGCCGTTGCGCGGCCCGCACCACGTCGATCACCGCGTGCCCCTCGGACCGCCCGGTGACGTAGGTGGTCTTCGGGTCGGGCCGGTAGCCCTCGTAGTCGGTGATGGCCACCGCGTAGCCCGCGCGCAGCAGGTCGTCGACCGCGGGCTGCTCGTAGAGCGCGCCGATGCGCACCATCTCCGACGGCACGCACCTGAACGCCGGGCCGTGCGTGCCCACCGCGAACGCCACCACCGGCGCGGTGGCCGGGTCGACCGACCGGGGCACGAGGACCGTGCCGGTCACCGCGTTGGGCTGCCCCGACGCGTCGGTCGACCGGTACATGACCTGCCACGCGCGCACCGTCGACCCCGACGCGCCCGCCTGTGACGCGCGGAAGCGGATGACGTCACCGGGCGCACCCGCGGGCAGCGGGCTGGGCGGCACGTAGAACGAGTCGTCGGCCGCCGCCGCGGGCGTGGGACCCGTGACGGTCGCGGCCAGCACCACCGCGACCACCGATAATGAGAATATCTTTCGCAAACGGCACCTCCCGGCAAATACGACAAGGACAATGCACAGTGCATTAATCGCACCCAGCCAGTCCAGGCACCACGGCCGACTTGTCACCGGGGTGCGCGTTTCCGAAACGGAATTTGTAATCCCCGCACAACCCGCACATCACTCGAAAGAGTGAACGCATCAGGGTGCCGGAAAGAATATTTGACACGCCGCCGCGACTGATTTTATGGTCGGCCGGGCGAAGTCCCACCGGCGGTACTTCGCCCAGGCGGAGGCGGTATGACGATCCCACTGAACGGCGGGTTGGTGCGGCAGCGGTCCCACCCCGGCGCCACCGGCGAGTACAGCGCGGCGCGGCAGTTGTGGTCCACCATCCCGGGCGAGCTGGCGGAGAAGCTGGCCCCGCTGTCCGGCGTGCTGGTGCGGGACGTGGTGCGGGAGATCCGGCGGACCGTGCCCGCGTACGCGCAGCCGCTGGAGGGCAAGTTCCGCGAGGTGCTGGTCGGCGCGGTCGAGATGGCGATCGTGAAGTGCTTCGACAACATCGCCAACCCGGACGCGGCGCAGGCCGACTGGCAGGCCGTGCTGCGCTACAGCGGTCGGATGGAGTTCCTCGAAGGCCGCACGATGGACTCGTTGCAGACCGCGGTGCGGATCGGGGCGCGGGTGGTGTGGCGGCACCTGAGCGAGCACGGCCGCGCGATCGGCGTGCCCACCGACACCCTGTTCGTGGTGGCCGACGCGATCTTCGCGTGGGTGGACGAGCTGTGCCGGGTGGCCATCGAGGGCTACTCGGAGGCGCAGGCCAACGCCAGCGGCGCGCTGGAGCGCAGGCGGCGGCAGCTGCTCAAGCTGGTGCTGGCCGAGCAGCCGCCGTCGCCGCGGTCGCTCGCGGACCTGGCGGGCACGACGGACTGGCCGCTGCCCGAACGGGTCGCGGTGGTGGCGCTGGAGTACCGCGAGGACCAGCACCAGCTGCCGTCGGTGACCCTGGGCCGGGACGTGCTGGTCGACCTGGAGAGCTCCACGCCGTGCCTGGTGGTGGCCAACCCCTCCGGACGGCTCCAGCCGGAGCTGCGCGGGCGGCGCGCCGCGGTCGGCCCGACGGTGCCGTTGGCCGAGGCACGGCAGTCGTTGGCGTGCGCGCGGCGTGCGCTGGCGTTCGTGCGCCGCGGCCTGCTGCCCGCCGTGCCGGTGACCTGGTGCGACGACCACCTGGCCACGCTGGCGCTGCTGTCCGACGAGTTCCTGGTCGGCCAGCTCAGCGGCCGGGCGCTGGCGGCGTTCGCCGGGTTGACGGTGAAGCAGCGGGAACGGCTGGAGACGACGTTGCTGGCGTGGCTGGAGACGCGCGGCGGCATCGGCGAGATCGCGAGCCGGCTCGACGTGCACCCCCAGACCGTGCGCTACCGGATGCACCAGCTGGAGGAGCTGCTGGGCGACCGGCTGGCCGATCCCGACGAGCGCCTCACGCTGGAGATCGCGCTGCGCGCCCGTCGGTTGCTCAGCCGGGCCCGTGACGTTCAGCAGGTGCCGCGCGCGGGCACGCCGGCGAAGCGCGCCTCCAGCCAGGCGAAGGCCTCCGGGTAGGCGGCGACCATGCCGGCCGCGTGCGTCGGCACGAGCGAGGTGCTGAACTTGACGTTCGCGCCCAGGGCGCACCACCGCCGCACCATCTCCGCGCCCTGCGCGTACGGCACGATGTCGTCCAACGCGCTGTGGATCACCAGCACCGGGGCACCCGGCTCGCGCACGCCGATCCGCTGCTCCTCCACCCGCGACCGGTACGGCTCCTCGTCCAGGTACGCGGCCAGGGGCCGGCCGTCCGCGGTGAGGTCGACCGACTTGCGGAACGCGTGCGCGATCAGCGCCTCGCCGGTGCACTGGTGCTCGACCTGCGCCAGGAGCGTCCGGCCCGCGTCGTTCAGCACGCCCGGGATGTCCAGCTCCGGGTACGCCGCGTCGAGGCTGAGCAGCGAGTAGCCCAGGAACCCGGCCGCGTAGTGGCCGTCCAGGTTGCGCGCCACCGCACCGAGGTCGGCGGGCGGTGCGCCCGCGTACGCGCCCTTCAGCTTCAACTCCGGCGCGTAGCCCGCGTACAGCTCGACGGCTGCCGCCGACGCACCGCCGCCCTGCGAGTACCCGGCGACGGCCACCGGTCCGTCGTCGGGCAGGTTCGCCTCGGGAAGCCGTTGTGCGGCGCGGATCGCGTCCAGCACCGCGTGCCCCTCGGCCGCGCGGTTGACGTAGGTGTGCATGCCGGGCGTGCCGAGGCCTTCGTAGTCGGTGACGACGACGCCGTAGCCGCGGGTGAGCAGCCCGGCCAGGAACGGGCCCTCGTACTCGCTGCCCATCGCCAGCCGGCGGGACGGCGCGCAGTCGTCGCCGACGCCCTGCGTGCCCGGCGCGTACCCCACGATCGGCCGCGGACCGGGACCGGACCACGGCACGTGCGGGGTGAGCACGGTGCCGCTCACGTCGATCGGCCGGCCATGGGTGTCCGTGCTGCGGTACAGCACGCGGTGCGCGGTGGCGTCGGCCGTGCCGGCCGCCACCAGGACCGCGGCGAGCGCGACGGCCCACCCCCGGTGCAATCGCATTGGCTGCTCCTCGTCGAGCTCGGGCGAATACCGCCGAACCATTGCGTGGCCGGTTCTCGCAGGTCAAGCGCCCTGCGAGTTCTTGTCACCGGCACGCAAAACGGGCTCGGGGAATTGCACCCGCGTGCTATCCGAGGACCGCCGGAGCGAGGTCACCGGGGGCGTCGAGCAACGTCAGAACCGGAGGTCCACCAGGTAGTCGTAACCCACCCGCGCGGTGACGAGCGCGTCGCGCGGCTGGTCGTTCTCCACGATGTACTCGGTCACGTTCGTGGCCCGGAAGACGGCCGCGAAGTCGATCGTGCCCGTGCCGAGGTCGGCGAACGACCCGTCGGTCGCCCGGTCCTTGACGTGGAACTGCCGCACCCGCGGGAAGTGCGCCCGGTACACCGCCACCGGGTCCACGCCACCGGCCACCGCCCAGTACAGGTCCAGCTCCAGGTGCACGTTGCGCCGCGTCGTCCCCGCCGTGATCACGTCGAACGGCCGGGTGCCCTCCACCGCGGCGAACTCGTGCGCGTGGTTGTGGTAGCCCAGGCTCAACCCCGCGCGCCGCAACACGTCCCCCGCCGCCTCCAGCCGCGCGGTGAACTCCCGCCACTGCGCCAACGTCGGGTAGTTCACCCACGGCACCACCACGTACTTGTGCCCGAGGGTGCGCGCGTCGGCGATCACCCGGTCGAGATCGCCGTCGATGCCGACGTGGCTGGACGTGGCCCGCAACCCGCACCGCCGCAGCATCGCGGCGAACTCCGCGGCGCTGCGTCCGTAGGTGCCGGCCAGCTCGACCTTGCGGTACCCGATGTCGGCCAACGCCGACAGCACGGGCTCCGGGTCGTCACCCATGATGCCCCGCAACGTGTAGAGCTGGATGCTGATCGACTCCTTCGGCACCCGGCGGCGCGGTCGGCCGGGCGCGGCGGCGGCCGCCGTGGCGGGCAGGGTGACGGCCGCGCCGGTGGCGAGGGCGGTGCTGAGGAACGTGCGGCGGGACGGCATGGGTGACTCCTCGGTCATCGGGACAGCTCCTTGATGCGGACGTTGCGGAACCACACGTCGTCGCCGTCGCCGTGGTTCTGCAGGCCGACGTGCCCGCTGGTGAGGTCACGCGCGGGGTCGGTGCTGGTGAAGTCGTTCACCAGCACGCCGTTGAGGAAGACGCGGATGCGCTGCCCCCGCACGACGATCTCGTAGGCGTTCCACTCCCCCGGCGGCTTCAGCGCCGCGTCCCGGGCGGGGATGTCGGCCGACTGGAACGAGTAGACGGCGCCGGTGGTGCGGTCCGGCGCGTCGGTCGCGTCGATCTGCACCTCGTAGCCCTGGTTCACCGCTACCCACGGGTCCGCGCCGGGGTCGGGGAAGCCGACGAACACGCCGGAGTTGTCGTCGCCCGCGACCTTCCAGTCGAACTTCAGGCTGTAGGCCGAGAACTCCTCCTCGAACCACAGCAGCCCGAGCCCGCCTTCGGTGCGCAGGGTGCAGTCCTCCTCCACGAACCGCCCGGGACCTGCCTGCCGCCACCCGGCAACGCCCGTGCCGTCGTACAGGCTGCGGTAACCCGCTTCCGGCTTGGCGGGCTTGCACGCGCCGACCGGCTGGTAGCGCAGGTGCCGGATGGTGTCGACGTCGAACAGCGCTCCCGCACCGCCCTTGAACACCAGGTACAGGTCGCGCACGCCGGTCAGGCGCACCTGCTGCGGCGCGATGTCGAGGTAGAGGTCCCAGCTGCCGGTCACCGGCACGGTCACCGGCTCGTGCACCACCGGGCCGGTCGGCGAGTCGGCGCGCGCCTCCAGCGTGCCGCCGACACCGCCGGACGAGATCCGGTAGCCGATGCCCGCGGTCCTCGACAGGTCGACGTCGGCGTAGGACACCCAGTCGCCGTCGTTGATCTCGCCGACCCGCTTGCCGCCCTGCGCGGTCTCGCGGTCGTACACCGCGACGCCCTGCTGCCCGCTCAACGCCTCCGCCGGCACGTCGACCGCGGCCACCGTCCCCGCACCGCGGAACGTGATCGTGTCCAGGTCCAGCAACGCGCCCCGGCCGCCGCGGAACACGAAGTACAGCCGGTGCGTGCCGCCCGGGTCGGTGATCGCCGCAGGCGGCAGGTCGGCGTACACGCGCCAGTCACCCGTGCCCTTGACCAGGGTGCTCGACACCAGCGGACCGGTCGGCGAGTCGACGCGCGCCTCGATCGTGCCGCCCGCCGTGGCCGACGAGACCCGGTAGCCGATGCCCGTGACGCCGGCCAGCGACACGCCGTCGAACGCGATCCAGTCGCGGTCGTGGACGTTGCCGACCTGCTTGCCGCCCTGCGCCTCCTCCGCCCGGATCACCGAGGTGCCCCGCTGGGCGGAGTACGACTCGGCAGGCGTGTGCCTGACCGGTTCCCACGACGGCGGCGGCGTGCCGCGGGTGAACCGGACCGCGTCCACGTCGAACAGGCTGCCGGAGCCCTTGAACACCAGGAACAACCGGTGCGTGCCGCCGGGGTCGGTGATCGGTGATGGCGCCAGCTCGACGTAGTTGTCCCACCCGCCGGTCGACGGCACGGGCTGCTGCTGCACCAGTGGGCCGGTCGGCGAGTCGACGCGCACCTCGATCGTGCCGCCGCTGCCGCCCGACGACACCCGGTAGCCGATCGCCGTGACACCGCCGAGGTGCACCGGGTCGAACGCGATCCAGTCGCCGTTGTCGAGGTAGCCGACGCGCTTGTCGCCCTCGGCCGTGCCGGTCTCCACGACCTGCACGCCGTGCATCGCGGTGAAGAACTCGGCCTGCTTGTCCTTCGGCTGCAGGATCGCCTCGTCCTCGCCGGTCAACGCGGGCGCGCCGGGCGCGCCGCCGTCGGTGTAGGAGGCGTTGATGACGCCGAAGGTGTTGGCGTCCGTGCCGTGCCCGCCGTCGGACGGCGTGGGGATCACGCCTTCGCAGCCGGTGGCGCGGGTGAGCGGGTGGCCGTGGCTGTCGTGGCCGAGGATGTACTCCACGGTCACCTTCGCGCAGTCGACCGGCCCGTCCTCCGGGTCGGTGACCGTGACGGAGAACGGCACCCCTTCGCCGAAGCTGAACACGCGGCCGTCGGCGGGCGCGTTCAGCACCACCACGGGCGCGGTGTTGCCGACGTTGACCACGACGCTCGCCGAGCCCACCAGGCCGGTCGGGTCGGTGACGGACAGCTTCGCGGTGAACTGGCCGATGGTCGGGTAGGTGTGGGTGACCGGTCCGGGTGTGGTGGCGTCGGTCGTGCCGTCGCCGTCGAAGTCCCACGCGTAGGCCAACGGGTCGTCGTCCTCGTCGGCCGTGCCGCCGGGGTCGAACCGCACGGTCAGCGGCGCCGGGCCGGAGGTCTTGTCGGCGGTCAGCTTCGCGACCGGCGTGTGCCGACCGCGGGCGTAGTCGATGCGGTAGACCGCCGAGTCCTCCGCGCCGCCGAAGTAGCCGCTGCCGTAGTCCAGCACGTAGAGCGAGCCGTCCGGGCCGAACTCCAGGTTCATCGGCCGGGTCAGCGTCATCGAGTCGAAGAACGGCGTGATCGCGCCGCGCTCGCCGTCCGGGCCGACGTCGATCGTCTTGATCCAGCTCCGGTCCCACTCGTAGGCGAAGGTCTTGCCGTCGAAGAACTCCGGGAACTTGGTCGGGCTGTCCAGCGCCGGGTCGAAGTCGTAGGTCGGGCCGCCCATCGGCGACTCGCCGCCGCTGCCGAACTCGGGCACCGAACCGCCGTCGTAGGCGATCCAGGCGCGTTGCACGGGAGGCAGGTCGACCAGGCCGGTGTTGCGGGGGCTGGTGTTCTTCGGTGCGGCGCAGTCGAACGCGCCGCCGGAGGTGCCGGTGGCGAAGTCGTGGTCGACGTACGGCACGTTGTCGCCGACGCAGTACGGCCAGCCGTAGTTGCCTGGCCCCTTGACCAGGTTGAACTCGACGCTGCCGCCGGGGCCGCGGGCCGGGTTCGCCGCGCCGGCGTCCGGGCCGTAGTCGCCGAGGTGGATCCAGCCGGTGGCCTCGTCCACGGCGAACCGGAACGGGTTGCGGAAGCCCATGGCGTAGACCTCGGGCCGGGTCTTGTCCGTGCCGGGCGCGAACAGGTTGCCGTCCGGGATCGTGTACGTGCCGTCGTCTTGCACCTTGATCCGCAGCACCTTGCCGCGCAGGTCGTTGGTGTTGGCCGACGAGCGCTGGGCGTCGAACGCGGGGCTGCGGTCGGCGCGCTCGTCGATCGGGGTGTAGCCGTCGGAGGCGAAGGGGTTGGTGTCGTCACCGGTGGACAGGTACAGGTTGCCCTGCGCGTCGAAGTCGATCTCGCCGCCGGCGTGGCAGCACAGGCCGCGGTCGGCGGGCACCTGGAGGATGCGCTGCTCGCTGGCCAGGTCGAGCACGCCGTCGGTGGTCAGCTTGAACCGGGACAGCTGGTTGTGGCCCTGGAACCGCTCGAAGTCCGCGGCGGTGCCGTTCTCCGGCGCGTCACCGGCCGGTGTGCCCAGCGGTGGCGCGTAGTAGAGGTACAGCCAGCGGTTGTTCGCGAAGTCGGGGTCCGCGGCCACGCCTTGGAGGCCGTCCTCGTCGTGGCTGTAGACGGGGACGCGGCCGGCGAGCGTGGTGGTGGCCTCCGGGGTGGTGAGCCAGACGCGGCCGTCGCGGGAGGTGTGCACGACCTTGCGGTCCGGCAGCACGGCCAACGCGATCGGCTCGCCGGTCTTCTCCTCGCCGAGCGCGAGCGTGACCTGGTCGAAGTCGGCGTCGGTCGGCGGCACGTCCTCGGGTTCGCAGTCGGCGGGCGCGACGCCGAGCGCGTACCGCAGGCCGCCCAGCAGGTGCTGCCGGAACGCGGGGTCGGCGTAGGACTCCTTGGTGTGGCCCAGACCCGTGTACCAGGAGCGGCCCTGGCCGGGGGTGTGGCACCACGAGATGGGGTGGTCGCCGGACGGGTCGGTGGGCGTGTAGCTGGTCTCGTCCAACGCGGCCAGCACCTTCACCCGCGACCGCGGGTTGGACTGGTAGCTGTACCACTCGTCGGTGCGGGTCCACGTGTCCGGCAGGTGCGCGGTCGACGGGTGGTCGTGGTCCTCCACCGCGATGTCGGCTTTCTGGATGGCCGGGTGGGACTTGAAGTAGGAGCCGACCAGCCCGCCGTACCAGGGCCACGAGTACTCGGTGTCCGCGGCGGCGTGCACCCCGGCGTAGCCGCCGCCGTTCTCCACGAACCGCTGGAACGCCTGCTGCTGCGCGTCGTCCAGCACGTCGCCGGTGGTGGACAACCAGACCACGGCGTCGAACCTGGCGAGGTTGGCGTCGGTGAACGCGGCGGCGTCCTCGGTGACCTCGACGGTAAAGCCGTTCGCCGCGCCGAGGTCGGTGATCGCGGCGATGCCGTCCGGGATGGAGTCGTGCCGGAAGCCCGCCGTCTTGGAGAAGACGAGCAGGTGCTCGCCGTCGTGGTGCGCCGCCGCGGGTGTCGCGACCAGGGTCATCGCCCCCAGTGCGGCGGCGAGCGCCAACGCGGTGGGTGTTCCGGGCGTGTTTCGCTGACGTCGCACCGCTGTCTCCTCGTTCGCACCACGCTGGGCTTCGCGGACGGTGACCTTGTGGTCCAGCTCACAGGGCTGGACGCGAGGGCAATTCTGTTCAGAACAAACCGAAGTACGCAAGACTTTCGCTGGTTTCTAACAAAAGTCGTGCACGAATGGCCGAAAGTGAGCGAGTGCTGACCACGGTCCGTCAACGGCCGCCCCGTCGAACGCGTGCGGCATGATGTCCGCGTGCGCGAGACGACGACGGCGAGCCCGTGACCGGCGGTTACCTGAAGGGCCGGATCCGCCGCGAGGACATCATCACGGCGGCCGTCGCGGTGTACGGGGAGGCCGGGTACCACGGCTCGTCGTTGCGCGAGATCGCCAAGCGCGCCGGGATCACGCACGCCGGGCTGCTCTACTACTTCCCGACCAAGGAAGCACTGCTCGCCGCAGTGCTGGAACGCCGTGACGCCGAGGACGCCGAGCGCGAGCAACTGCAGGCCACGCCCGGCCTCGACGTCCTGCGCCACTTCCTGGCCCTGGCCGAGCACAACGTCCGCCACCCCGGCATCGTCGACCTCTACTCCCGCCTGGCCGCCGAGGCCGTCGCGGCGGACCACCCGGCGCACGGCTACTTCGTCCGCCACTACCGGGCGGCGCGCGAGGGCGTGGTCGGTTCGTTCCAAGCCCTCGCGGACCGCGGCGAGTTGCGCCCCGGCGTGGACCCGCGAGCCGCGGCGCTGACGTTCATCGCGTTGATGGACGGCTTGCAGGTCCAGTGGCTGACCACGCCGGACGAGGTCGACCTGGTCGGGTCACTGAGGTTCTACCTGCGCACCCTGCTCACCGTGCCGCTGGACTGAAGACCGCGTGCGGGTCCCAGTCGACCGGCAGGGTGGGCGGCGGCTCGACCGTGCTGACGACGTCCACCGACCGCCCGAGCGCGATGGACCCCTCCACGGCCAGCATCGCGTCCAGCACGTGGTAGGCGAGTTCGCCGGACGCGCGTTCCGGCTCACCGGCCCGGATCGCCCGCGCCAGCTCAAGCACGCCCGTGCCGCGCGTGGCGTGGTGCCCTTGCGGCGCAAGCGTTTGCCCGCCGTCGAACAGGTGCAGCGCGGTCGTGCCGTCGAACCGGTTCGGGTCGGGCAGCACGGCCGTGCCCAGTGTCCCGGCGACCTCCAGGAACCCCGTGCGCGACAACGCCGAGTCGAAGCTGAACACCGCCTGCGCGGACCCGCCGCGCTCGAACTCGACCAGTGCGCTCACCGTGGTCGGCACGGTCACCTCGAACTCGATGCCCGCCCGCGGCCCGGACCCGATCACCCGGGTGTCCCGCGCCCGGCTGCCGGTGGCGGTGACCCGGCGGATCGGGCCGAGCAGGTGCACCAGCCCGGTCAGGTAGTACGGCCCCATGTCGAGCAACGGCCCGCCGCCCGCCTGGAACAGGAACTCGGGCGCGGAGTGCCAGCCCTCCGGTCCGGGCGTCTGGAACAGCGCCAGCGCGGTGCGCGGCTCCCCGATCCGGCCCGCGTCGACGGCCCGCCGCGCGGTCTGCCACCCGGCGCCGAGCAGGGTGTCGGGCGCGCACGCGACCCGCAGACCCCGTTGCGCGGCCCGGTCGAGCAGCGCGCGTGCGCCGCGCAGGTCCAACCCGAGCGGCTTCTCCACCCACACGTGCTTGCCCGCCTCGATCGCGGCGAGGCTGACGTCGACGTGCGCGGCGGGCACGGTCAGGTTGACCACGATCGCGATGTCCGGGTCGGCCAGCAAGTCGTCCACAGTGGACGATCGCGGCACGCCGTGCCGGGCCGCCCGCTCCGCCGCCCGCGCCGGGTCGAGGTCGGCGACGGCGAGCACCCGCAGGTCCGGGAACGCGGTCAGGTTGCGCAGGTACTCCTCGCTGATCACCCCGGTGCCGACGACGCCGACACCGACCGGCGCGCTCATGCCCCGGCCTCGGCGAGGAACGCGCAGCTCTCGACGAGACCGGCGAACACGTCGCCGTCGTAGGCGTCGAACTCGACCACGCGCAACGCGCCCGGCGCCGCGGCGAGCACCTCGGCCACCGGCACTCGTCCCCGGCCCGCCGGCACCTGGCCCGACCCGTCCCGCGCGAGGCCGCCGTCCTTGACGTGCAGCGCGTGCACCCGGTCGCCCAGCCGGCGCAGCAGCGCGGGCGCGTCCTCGCCGCCGACCGTCGCCCAGTAGGTGTCGACCTCCAGCACCACCCCGGGATCGAGCCGGTCGGCCAGCACCTCGAACGCGCTGCGGCCGTCGATCCGGGACGCCAGTTCCCACCAGTGGTTGTGGTAGCCGACGCGGACACCGTGCCCGGCGGCGACCTCGGCGGCGGCGTTGAGCGCGGCGGCGGTGGCGGCGATGTCCGCCGGGTCCCGCCACTTCTCCTCGCCCACGTACGGGTCGATGACGATGTCGATGCCGCACTCCGCCGCGACGGCGAAGACGGCGTGCTGGTCGGCCCCGATGAGCTGCGCGTGCGCGGTCGGCGCGGTGAGGCCGTGCGCGGCCAACGCGGTGCGCAGCACGTCCGCGTTCTCCACCACGCCGTAGGGCTCGACGTGGGTGAAGCCGATGGCGGCGAGTCGCCGCAGGGTGTCGGTGGGATCGGCCGCGAACGCGTCGCGGACGGAGTACAGCTGCACGGACGTTCTACTCATGACGAGCTCCTGACGTCGGTGTCGGCACGTGCATGAAAGCGCTCCCACAAATCTCTACCACTTGGTAGAAATTCACGCCAGAGCCTCACCCGACCCCGTGAACGGACTTGAACCTGACGTCGCGTGAGGTTCTAGGGTCGGTCCATGACCGCTGAGGGGGGCGTCGACCGGCCGCGCTGGAGCGTCGGCGCGCTGGCCAAGGTCGCCGGGATGACGGTGCGCACGCTGCACCACTACGACGAGCTCGGCCTGCTGCGGCCGAGCGAGCGCACGCCCTCCGGCCACCGCCGCTACACCGAGGCGGACCTGCACCGGCTCTACCAGGTCCGGCTGCTGCGGCAGCTCGGCATGTCGCTGGACGAGATCGGCGGCGTGCTGGCCGACACGTCCGACCCCGGACCGCTCACCAAGGTGCTCGCCGGACACCTCGAACAGCTGGACGAGCAGGTGTGGCGGCTCAACGCGTTGCGCCGCCAGACGAGGGGTCTGCTCGCCCAGCTGAACGGCCCGACCCGGCCGGATTCCGACCGGCTGCTCGCCCTGCTGGGCAGCACCACGATCTTCGACCAGCACCTCACCCGGGAACAGCGCGATTTCCTGGACGAGCACGCCGCGGACATCGGGCCGGCGGCCCGGGAACGGCTGGACGAGGAGTGACCCGAGGTGCTCGCGAAGATCGTCGAGCACTACCGCGCGGGCGACCCGGTGGACGACCCGGAGGTCCTGCGGACCGCTCGACGCCTGGTCGGCGTCGGTGAGACGTTCGCGGCGGGCGACCGGGAGATCCTGCGCTCGATGGGCGCGTTCTTCCGCCAGAACGGTCGCGGCGTGCTGCGCGACGTGCTGCCGGGCCAACCGGTGGACGACCTGGGTGACGGTTTGTGGGACTACCTGTCCCGCATGTACGCCGCGATATCACCCGAATAAATCCTCAGGGGGAAATGTGTTCCGCAAGACAAGTCTGTCCGCAACCGTCCTGACCGTCCTCGCCGCGAGCCTCACCGGCACGGCCGAGGCCACCGCCGAAGCCCCGGCCGAGGCCGGTCTGGTCCTGACCCTGCCCGCGCCGACCGGTCCGCACCGCGTCGGCGTCACCACGCTGCACCTGGTGGACGCCGACCGGCCGGACCCGTGGCCCGACGCGGGAGGCGGTCCGCGCGAGGTGATGGCCTCGGTGCACTACCCGGCGCTGGACGTCCGCGACCACCCGGTGGCACCACAGCTCACGCCGGGTGCGGCGGCGGCGCTGCCGGTGGTCGCGCCCCGCGTGTACCCGAACCTGCCACGAGCGGCGTGGACTGGGCCGCCACCCTCACCCACTCGCACGTGGACGCGCCCGCGCGGCCGGTCCCCCGACCGGTCGTGCTCTACAGCCCCGGGCTGGTCGACCCGCGTGCGTTCGGCACGACCACCGCCGAAGAACTCGCCAGCCGCGGGTACGTCGTCGTGACGATCGACCACCCCGGCGAGACGTTCACCGTCGACCTGCCCACCCGGCCGCGGTTCGTCGCGCTGCCGGGCGACCCGAGCACCGATCCGCGGCTCTACCGGAACGTAATCGCCACCAGGCTCGCGGACACCGACTTCGTGCTCGACCGGCTGGCGGTCCTGGCCTCGGGAGGCAACCCCGACGCCGGTGGCCGTGCCCTGCCGCGCCACCTCGGCCGTGCCCTCGACCTGGACCGCGTGGGCGTGTACGGCCAGGGCCTGGGCGGCACGATCGCGGCCGAGGCGATGTACGAGGACACCGACCGCCGGATCGACGCGGCGATCAACCTGGAAGGCCTGCTGGACTACCACCCGGAGCAGCCGGGCCAGGACGGCGAGCTGCTGCCCGTGGCCCGGCACGGCGTCGACCGGCCGTTGCTGCTGGTCGGCACCGAGGGCTTCCAGAACGACCGCTACCGGCGGGCGTGGTCGGCGGTGCTCGCGCACGGCTGCGCCCGGCAGCACGTGATCGCCGGCGCCAACCACTGGGCGTTGACCGATTTCGCCGCCACCGCACCGCAACTGCACGCCGCGGGCCTGATGGACGACGCCGAGCTCGCCGCCATGGTCGGCACCCTCGACCCGGACACCGCGGTCCGCACCGTGCGCCGGCACGTGGTCTCGTTCTTCGACCACCACCTGCGCTGACGCGGCTGCCGCCCCGGTCCTGACGGCCGGGGCGGCAGCCCGATCGGCTACTCGGCGGGCATGACCTCCTCAGGCATGGCCTCCTCGGGCATCGGTTCCTCAGGCATCAGCTCGTGGGGCACGGCTTCGGCGGGTGCGCCGACGGCTTGCGGTGGCGTGCAGGCCACGCCCACCACCGGCGCGAACGGTGTGGTGCCGAAGACACCCACGCCGTACCCGCACGCCTGCCCGTACATCGAGCCGACCGGGTCCTGCCGGGGATCCGCCCCGGCCTGCGGGCCGAGCACGAGCACGGCCGCCGCCGCTACCGGCACGGCCAGTCCACTGAGTCGCATGGTGTTACCTCCAACGGTGTCGCACTTCGGAGTGTGGTGATCACCGCGTCGCGGAGCCGACGCGGAGCTGTGCCGGACGTCAGGACGTCGCCGCCCGACGCGTCCGCCGCGGCCGGGCCGGTGGTGGTGGCGGCACGGCGGGCGCCTCGCAGCCAGCCGGGCACTGCGCCAGCCGCGTGCACAGCATCACCGGCCCGGCCATCGACGTGACGACCAGCGAGCCGTCCGCGCGGGTGGAGACGGTGACCGTGGCGGCCGGCTCGGGTGACGGCGCGTGCCGCGCGTGGTCCCTGGTGCGCCGCTGGAACGCGAGCAGCCCGATCAGCCCGAACGCGGTCAGCCACACCAGCCCGAGCGACGCGTACCCGACCGCGCCGCGCGAGGTGAACCCGGCCGCCGCGCCCGCCTGCATCGACCCGTAAGTGGGCAGGAACCGCACCACGGCCTGCGTGTCGGCCGGGTTGATGATCGGGTTCTGCACCATGACGTCCACCAGCGACACCATGATGATCACGAACATGCCCGCCAGTTCGGTGGACAGCGCGAGCCCCAGCACGATGCCCAGCCCGCCGTAGGTGAGGCCGCTGGTGAACAGGCTGAGCGTCATCAGCCCCGGCTGCTGCGGGTCCCAGTACATCGCCATGACCAGCCCGGCGTACGCCGCGACCACCGCCGACACCAGCACCAACCCGACCAGCTTGGCCACCAGCAGGCACGCCCGCGAGTGGCCCGCCAGCACCAGCCGCTGGTCGAACGCGCTGGACCGGCGCACCGCGGCGAACATCATGAACCCGATGATCAGCGTCACCGCGTTGATCGCACCGGACACCATCGCCAACTCGTTGGCGTTGACCGGCAACGGCCCGCGCACCACCCGCGAGTGGTACTCGACCGTGTCGGACGGGATGATCCCGCGCACGATCCCCAGCCACACCGGGATGAAGAAGAGGACCAGCGCCAACGCCAACCGGTTGCGCACGTGCTGGGCGACCTCGAACCCGATCGCCTTCACCAGCGACGCCTGCCACGTCGTCTGGTCGTCCAAGGACGCCTTGTACGCCTTGATGTCCGACACCACCGACAAAACAGGAGTCATGTCGTCACCCCAGCCTCTTCCACGACCTGCCCGCCGCGCAGCCGGTGCAGCCGGTCGAACCGCTCCACGTCGTGCGCGATGTGCGAGATGACGAGCACCGACTGGCCGCGGTCGCGCAGCTCCTGGGTGATGGACCAGAACGCGAGGTAGTTGTCCCAGTCGAAGCCCTGGTACGGCTCGTCCATCAACACCACGCCCGGGTCGTGCATGAGCGCCAGCACGAGGTTCAGCTTCTGCCGCGTGCCGCCGCTGAGCACGCCCGCCTTGGTGCGCCGGTAGCGGACCAGGTCCAGCCGTTCCACCAACTCCTGCGCCCGGTCCAGGGAGTCCAGCCGGTAGGCGCACTGGAAGTAGCGCAGGTGCTGCTCGACGGTCAGCTCGTCGTTGACCACGATGCGCTGCGGGCAGTAGCCGAGCCGGTCGCGGTGCAGCACCGCGCCGCGATCGGCCTTCAGCTCACCGGACAGCACCCGCAGCAGCGTGGTCTTGCCCGCGCCGTTCTCGCCGATGATGCCCATGATCTCCCCGCGCCGCAGGGAGAACTCGACGCCCCGCAGGACTTGGCGCGTGCCGAACGCCTTGTGCAGGTCGACCGCGCGCAGGGTGAAGTCCACCGTGGACATGCCGCTCACCGGGCGCGGCGGGTGGCGTGGGCGACGAGGTCGGCCAGCGGCGCCTTCGCGGCCGGGCTCATCGGCGACGAGCGCAACGCGCCCAGCGCCCGGTCGGCGCGGATCGTGATCAGCCGCTCCACCCGCGCCGCGGCCCCGGTCGCGACCACCACGTCCCGCAGCCGCTCGGCGCTCTCCTCGTCCAGCCCCGGATCGCCGTGCAGGGTCGTGATCACCTCGCGCTGCTCGGGGGTGGCCTGCTGCCACGCCAGCGCCATCAGCACGGTCGGCTTGCCCGCGCGCAGGTCGTCCAGGTCCGGTTTGCCGGTCACCTCGGGGTTGCCGAACACGCCGAGCAGGTCGTCGCGGAGCTGGTAGGCCTCGCCGACCGGCCGCCCGTACGCGCCGCACACCCGCTTCAGCACCGCGTCACCGCCGGCCAGCGCCACGCCGATGCGCAGCGGCAGCTCCACCGTGTACCGGGCGGTCTTGAGCCGGATCATCCGCCACGCCGACCGCACCGGGTCCACGCCGGACCTCGGGTCACCGCCGAGGTCGAGGAACTGCCCGGCGATCAGCTCGGTGCGCATGGTGTGCAGCAGCGCACGCACCTCGCGCCACCTCGCGTGGTCCACCTCGGCCCGGTCCAGCATCTCGTCGGTCCAGGTGAAGCACAGGTCGCCCGCCAGGATGGCCAGGTTCACCCCGAACCGCTCGGCCGCCTGCCCGTCGTCGTGGTCGCCGTCGACGAACCGCCCGGCGAGCGCCCGGTGCACGGTCGGGCGGCCGCGGCGCAGCGCCGACCCGTCCATGATGTCGTCGTGCACCAGCGCGAAGGTGTGGAACATCTCCAGCGCTGCGCGGGTCCACACCACCGCGCGGTCGTGCGGCGAACCGCCCGCGGCGACGAAACCGCAGTGGCAGAACAAGGGTCGCAAGCGCTTGCCACCGGACACGAACTCCCGCAGCACGTCCACCAGCGGTGGCAGGCACGGGTCCGGCGCGGTGCGCGCCTTCTCCGCCAGGAATCGGTCGAGCGTCGCGTCCACCTCCGCGCGGACCTCGGCGAGGTCGCCGCGCACGGCGTCGATGACAGTCATGGAACCTCCACAGGCGCGAACAGGACCGGGTTCCGGCGAGGACGCGGTGAGCGGGGACGCGGCGGGTGCACACGGTGACGATCCGGCGGTCGAATGCGGTCACCTCCCGGCCGTCCGAAGCTAACACCGGTGGGGCGCGCCCGGCGTCCGACGAGGGCCGCCGACCCCGTTCGGGGCCGCGCGGACCGGCCCCACCTGCGCTTCTCGGCCCCACAACCGCCCTTTGACGTGGGATGACAGGCACTCGACGACGCAGCGGAACGCCGCTTCCCCGATTCGGCGGGAACGACACGCACACGTCCGTGTGGCACGCGCGCTCCCGTTCGCGTGAAACGCGTCGGCGCGCTTGTACCGGCCGGTCCCCTTGCGGCACGTTCGCCTCATCCCGCGCTGCCGCAAGGGCTTTCTGCACCGGTTGGAGTGGCATTCGATGACCGACACCACCACCCTCCCCAGGGCTGTCCGGGCCCCGGCGCCGCTGATCGCCGGACCGGCCGACCTGACCGGCCTGCCACGCGGTGCGTTGGAGGAGTTGGCGCACGACCTCAGGACCCGCCTGGTCGAGGCGGTGACCCGGGCAGGCGGCCACCTGGGGCCGAACCTCGGCGTGGTCGAGCTGACCCTGGCGCTGCACCGGGTGTTCCGGTCGCCGCACGACCGCATCGTGTTCGACACCGGGCACCAGTCCTACGTGCACAAGATGCTCACCGGTCGGGCCGACGCGTTCGCCGACCTGCGCCGCGAGGGCGGCCTGTCCGGCTACCCCAGCCGGGCCGAGTCGCCGCACGACCTGGTGGAGAACTCGCACGCGTCCACCGCACTGTCCTATGCGGACGGCCTGGCGCGGGCGGCGCGGCTGCGCGGCGAGCGGGACCGGCACGTGGTGGCGGTGGTCGGCGACGGCGCGCTCACCGGCGGCATGGCGTGGGAGGCGTTGAACAACCTCGGTGGTGTCGACCACCCGGTGGTCGTGGTCCTCAACGACAACGGCCGGTCGTACGCGCCGACCGCGGGCGCGGTGGACAGGCACCTCGCCGCCCTGCGCGCGGGCGGGGGCGGGGGCGTGTTCGCAGACTTCGGCCTGGGCTACCTCGGCCCGGTCGACGGCCACGACATCGCCCGGCTGGAGGAGGCGCTGACCGCCGCGAAAGCTTTGCGGCGGCCGGTGGTGGTGCACTGCGTCACCAAGAAGGGCAAGGGTCACCTTCCGGCGGAGAACGATCCGGTGGACCACCTGCACGCCGTGTCCCCGCCGTCGGTGTCGCGGGGACCGGGCTGGACGACGGTGTTCGGGCAGCACCTGCTGGTGCTCGCCGACCGGCACCCGGACCTGGTGTGCCTGACCGCGGCCATGCTGCACCCGACCTGGCTGACCGCGTTCGCCGAGGCCTTCCCCGATCGGGTGCTCGACACCGGGATCGCCGAGCAGCACGCGGTGACGTGCGCGGCGGGCCTGGCGATGGGCGGGCTGCGGCCGCTGGTGGCGGTGTACTCGACGTTCCTGACCCGGGCCGCGGACCAGGTGCTGATGGACGTGGCGCTGCACCGCCTGCCGGTGACGTTCGTGCTCGACCGGGCCGGGGTGACCGGCGAGGACGGGCCGAGCCACCACGGTGCCTGGGACCTGGCGCTGCTGCGCGTGGTGCCCGGGATGCGGGTGGCCGCGCCCCGCGACGGCACGCGGCTGCGCGAGCTGCTGGACGAGGCGGTCGCCGACGACGGGCCGGCCGCGGTCCGCTTCCCCAAGGGCGCGATCGGCGCGGACGTCCCCGCGGTGGACCGGCTCGGCCGGGTCGACGTGCTGCACCGGTCGTCGCGGCGCGACGTGCTGCTGGTGGTGGTCGGCGGGTTGGCGGCGGACGGGGTGGCCGCCGCCGTCGCGCTTGCGGGCGAAGGCATCGGGGTGACCGTGTGCGACCCGCGCTGGGTGACACCGGTCGACCCGGCGGTAGTGGCGTTGGCCGCCGAGCACCGCGTGGTGGTGTGCGTCGAGGACGGCGTGCGCGGCGGCGGGACCGGCGAGGCGGTGGCCGCGGCGCTGCGCGAGGCCGGGCTGAGCCGTCGGACGCGGATCCTGGGGCTGCCCAACGACTTCCTGCCGCACGGGTCGCGGGCCGACATCCTGCGCATGCACGACCTGGACGCCGCCGGCATCGCCCGCACGGTGGCCCGCTTCCTGCCGGGGTGGGCGTCGTGACCGCCGTCGAAGCACCCCTCGAACTGCACCCGTTCTACTGCCCGATCGACGCCGCGGTCCACCCGCGGGTGGACGACGTCGAACGCGACGCGTTGGCGTGGGTCGAGCGCGTCGGCCTGGCGGCGGACGACCGGCAGCGCACGTTGCTGCGGCACACGTCGAGCGCGGAGTTCTACGCGCGGTTCGCGCCGCACGCCGACTACGACGGCCTCCGGATCGCCGTGCGCTGGGTGTACTGGGGCTTCATCTTCGACGACCGGCGCTGCGACACCGGGCGGTTCGGCGACGACCCCGTGCGGTTCCCGCCCATGGCGGGCGCCGTGCAGCGGGTGATGGACGCGCCGTGGTGCGACCCGGGCGGGGACCGGTACGCGCGGGCCGTCCAGGACATCGTCCGGAGCATGTACGAGCTGCGCACCCCCACGCAGGCGCGGCGCTTCACCGAAGCACACCGGGCGTGGCTGTTCTCGGTGACGTGGCAGGTCGCCGACCGGTCCCGCGGCCACCTGCCGGACCTGGCCGACTACACCGCCCTGCGGTTGCAGGCCGCGGGCGGCGCGCCGACCATCGCGCTGCTGGAGATCGCCAACGGGCCGGAGGTGCCCGGCGCGGAGATGGATTCGCCCGCCGTGCGGGCGCTGACCGAGATGGCGATCATGGTCGCCTCGTGGGACAACGACCTCCACTCCCTGCACCGCAAGCTGGCGGAGAGCAGCGCCTACCCGAACCTGGTCACCGTGCTGGCGCACCACCGCGGGCTGCCGCGCGACCTGGCCGCGGTGGAGGCGGTGCGCCTGCGGGACCGGGTCATGGCGCGCTTCCTGCGCCTGCGCGAGACCGTCACGGCCCGGCCGATCAGCCAGGCCCTGCGGATCTACCTCGACGGCCTCGGCCACGCCATCCGCGGCAACATCGACTGGGCGCTGGACGTGCCCCGCTACCGCGGCCTGGCGGCACACCCGGGCTTCACCGAGGAGCCGTCGGACCCGAGCCCGGACCCCCTACCGATTCCCACCGTCTCGTGGTGGTGGGACGACCTGTGATCCGCCAGTTCACCGAGGAGCGACCATGCACCGCATCACCGCCATGACCGCCACCGCCGCGGCCCTCGTCGCCGCACTGCACGCCACCGCGCCGTCCGAGCGCGCGTGGCGCAAGCAGGGTGACTTCGACAGCAACTACCTCTGCCAGGCCGCCGGCATGGCCGGTGTGGTCGCCGGCCAGTGGGACGACTGGAAGTGCGACAACGAGAACACGTTGTGGGTGAACAAATGACCGAGCAGTCGGCCGTCACCGGCGATCGGCCGCGAACACCCTCGTCAGGTGACGTTCGACCACCGGCACCACCTCGGCCGGCGCGACCGGACGGCCGAGTTCGGCGGTCAGGGAAGTGACCCCGGAGTCCTCCAGGCCGCACGGCACGATCCGGTCGAACGCCGTGAGGTCCGGGTCGCAGTTGAGGCCGAAGCCGTGCAGGCTGGTGCACCGCTCGATGCGCACGCCGATCGCGGCGATCTTGCGGTGCTGCCCGTGCGCGCGGGCGGCCGACGGCGGCACGTCCGGCGCGGGTGGGTGGTCGCCGAGCACCCACACGCCGCTGCGACCGGCGAGCCGCGCGGTCTCGACGCCGAACTCGGCGCACGTCCCGATCAGCGCGTCCTCGATCCGGCGGACGTGCCCCACGGAGTCCAGCGGCACCGGCAGCTTCACCACGGGGTAGCCGACGAGCTGACCGGGACCGTGCCAGGTGATCTCACCACCGCGGTCCACGGTCAGCACGGCGACGTCGTCGGGCGGGAACGCGGTGGCTTTGGTTCGCTTGCCCGCCGTGTACACGGGGAGGTGTTCCTGGAGCACGCAGACGTCGGTGACCTCGTCCGCGACCCGCAACGCGTGCAGCCGCCGTTGTTCGGCGTACGCCTGCTCGTACGGCACCGCGTCCTCGCCGAAACCGCCGTGCAGGAAGCGCATGTCAGGAGTGTAGGTCGGCGGCGGCGCGGGCCGTGGTGACCACCCGGCCGACCGTCATCACCACGTGCCCGTCCGCCTCCGACCGCCCGGTGAACGCCACCGTGTCGCCGCGCGCGTCCAGCACCCGCACCGAGTGCCGGACCACGCACCCCGGCGTGACCGGCCGGTGGAACTCGACGTCCGCCATCGCGCCGAACAGCACGACGCGATCGGTGGCCGGTTGGCCCCACGACGACAGCAGCACCGCTGCCTGGCACCACGACTCCAGCAGCAGGGTCGGCGGGAAGTCGCCGAGGTCGACGCACCACGGCTCGTTGGCGCTGACCGCCTTGAGCGCGGTCAGCGACTCGCCCGGCACGACGTCTCGTACCCGGTCCACCAGCAGCAACGGCGGTCGGTGCGGCAGCAGTCGGAGGATGTCGGTCACGGGTTGGTCGGCCCGGTCGGCTGGGTCGGCCCGGTCGGCTCGGCCGGTCATGGCTCGTACCTCAGCTTGATCCGGGCGACCACGCCGTCGTCGTCGCTCACCAACGCCGAGCACCGCCGACCCGTGTCGTCCCACGTCAAGCGCACGGTCAGGGTGGTGCCGGGGAACGTCGGCCGCAGGAAGCGGGCCGACTCGACAGCGGCCGGCCGCGCGCGGCCCGAGGCGCGGTGCGCGAACTCCACGACGGCCACGCCGGGGTAGATCGGGAAGCCGGGGAAGTGGCCCGCGAACACCGGATCGTCCTGGGCGACGACCTTGCGAGCGACGGTGGTCGTGGCGGAGCGCTCCACCACCTCGACGGGCGAGCCGAACAGGCCGGTCACCGGTCCTCCCCCAGGACGCCGAAGTCCGCGGTCACGTCCGGCCACACCAGCGTGGCCGCGCCCCACGTCAGGCCGCCGCCGAACGCGACGGTCAGCACCCGGTCGCCCGCCTTGAGCCGGCCGTGCGCGGCGGCGTCCGCCAGCAGCACGGGGATCGAGGCGGCGGCCGTGTTGCCGACCGCGTCGAGGTCCGACAGCACCTTGGACTCGTCCAGGCCGAGCCGACGGGCGACGGCGTCGCAGATGCGCCGGTTGGCCTGGTGCGGCGCGAGGTGGTCCACGTCGTCCGGGCCGAGGCCGGTGCGGGCCAGCGCTTCCAGCGCCACGTCCGCCATCCGTTCGACGGCCTCCCGGAACACCTCCTTGCCGCTCATCCGGAAGTAGCGCTCACCGGCCGGTACCTGGATGAGGTCGGCGCCCCGGCCGTCGCTGCCGAGCACGCACGGGCCGATGCCCTCGCCCTCACCGACCACCACCGCGCCCGCGCCGTCGCCGAAGATCACCGCGGTGCCGCGGTCGTCCGGGTCGAGGAGGGTGGAGAACGTCTCGGCCGCGACCAGCAGCACGGTCCGGGCCGCGCCGCTCGCGATCAGGCCTACCGCGTTGGCCAGGCCGTACAGGAAACCGGTGCACACGGCGGCCACGTCGTGCGCGGGCACGTCGACCAGGCCCAGCCGGGCGGCCACGGCGGGCGCGATCGCCGGGCACGACCGGTCCGGCGTCGTGGTGGCCACGATCACCGCGTCCACAGTGGACAGACCGGCCGAGCGCAGCGCCCGCGCGCCCGCGTCCACGGCCAGGTCCGAGGTGGATGTCCCCGGCTCGGCCCACCGACGCGCGCCGATGCCGGTGCGCGACCGGATCCACTCGTCGGAGGTGTCCAGCCGGGTGGCCAGGTCGTCGTTGGTGACGACCCGTGGCGGCAGGCTGGCGCCCACGCCGAGGATCACCGACATCGTTCCCCCTCACGCCTTCGCGATGGCCAGCACCGCGTTCTGGCCGCCGAACCCGAACGAGTTGCTCAACGCCAGGTCGACCTGCCGCGGCACGGCGGCCGTGGCCACGTCGATCTCCAGCCGGGGGTCCAGGTTCTCCAGGTTCGCGGTCGGCGGCACGACACCCCGCTCGACCGCCAGCACGGTGAACACCGCCTCCGCCGCGCCGGCCGCGCCCAGCAGGTGCCCGGTCACGCCCTTGGTCGACGTCACCAGCGGCCGTGACGGCAGCAGTCGCGCCAGCACCCGTCCTTCCACCAGGTCGTTGAGCTGCGTGGACGTGCCGTGCGCGTTGACGTGCCCCACATCGCCGGGTGACGCGCCCGCGTCCGCCAGCGCCGCCTCCGTCGCCGCGATCACACCCCGCCCTTCGGGGTCGGGGTTGGTGATGTGGTGCGCGTCGGCGCTCGCCCCGTACCCGACGACCCGCGCCCGCACCCGCCGCCCGTCCGCCCGCGCGTCCTCCGCGCGCCGCAGCACCAGCACCGCCGCGCCCTCACCCGCCACGAACCCGTCCCGGTCGACGTCGAACGGCCGCGACGCCGTCACCGGGTCCTCCCGCCGCGACAGCGCGCCCATCCGGGCGAAACCGGCCATGGTCAACGGGTTGAGCAGCGCGTCGACCCCGCCGGCCAGCACCACGTCGCAGCGCCGGGCGGCGAGCAGGTCGCACGCCACGCCGATCGCGGTGGCCCCGGACGCGCACGCGGTCGACACCACCAGGTTCGGGCCGCGGAAGCCGAACTCCATCGCCAGCTGACCGGCGACCATGTTCGGCAGGTGCATCGGCAGCACCAGTGGGGACACCGCCGTCGGGCCTTCGGCCAGCAGCACGCCGTGCTGCCGCTCGAACGTCTCACCGCCGCCCGCCGACGTGCCGATCACCACGCCGACCCGGGCCGCGTCCCACGCCCCGGTGTCCTCCCCGGCCACCGCCTCCCGTGCCGCGACCAGCGCCAACCGCGCGAACCGGTCGAGCCGCACCGCCCGCCGCGCGCCGAGCAGCGCGTCCGCGTCGAAGTCGGTGACGCGGCACGAGATCGCCACCTCGTGACCCGCGAGCACCGGGTCGTGCGCCGCGGTCGACCGGGCGGCCAGCACCGCGGACCACCCGGCCTCCACGCCGACACCACCGGGCGTGACCAGGCCGAGCCCGGTCACCGCGATGTCAAGACCGCTCACCGGCGCGCTCCTCCATCAGCGCCACGATGTCGCCGACGGTCTCCATGTCGAACAGCTCGTCATCGCTGATGTGCAGGTCGTGCTCCTTGCCGAGCACCATCGACAGCTCCACGAACGCGAGCGAGTCCAGGTCGAGGTCGTCCTTGGTCGCGTCCGGGGTGATCTGCTCGGGCGCGACCTTCAACGTGTCGACGAGGATCTTCTTCAGCGTCTCGTACACAGGGCCTCTCCTCGCTCACCCGACTCCTCCCCCGCCATCGAACCCCATCGGTCGGACCGGCGGCCAACCGGCGGGTTCCGCGGCGGTGCGGTGGGGTATCCCGGCCGCATGAAGTGGCGCATCGGTGTGGTGGCGGCGGTGCTCGTGGTGGTCGGTGTGCTGGTGGCGGCGGTGTTGGTGGTGCCGCGGTTCCTCGCGGGCACGGACACGATCGACCGCAGCCAACCGGCGTTGCTGCAGTCGTTGCGCGACTTGAGCCAGTACCACGCCTCGGCGGGCGAGTTCCAGGTGGTGCTCGACATCGAGCGCGACGTCCGGTACGTGCCGTCCGCGCTGGCCGGGCAGCGGACCCTGTTCGTGGCCGCCGGGACGGTCAACGCCTACGTGGACTTCGGCGGGCTGGCCGAGGACGCGTTGCAGGTGGCGCCGACCAGCGCCTCCGGCGAGGCGCGGAAGGTGCGGCTGACCCTGCCCGGCGCGGTGCTGGACAAGCCGAACCTGGACCAGGAGCGGTGTTACGTGTTCGCGCAGGAGCGCGGGCTGTTCGACCGGTTGGCGTCGTTGGTCGAGACGCAGGACCAGCAGCCGTTCTACGTGGCCGCGGAGCAGAAGATCGCGGATGCCGCGCGGGAGTCCGGGCTGGTGCGGCGGGCGGACGACAACACGCGCAAGATGCTGACCGGCATGTTCGGTGCGCTGGGGTACGAGGTGGAGTTCACGAACCTGGACTGACGTCGGTCGTCTGGTGCTTGAAAGCTTGAAGAGCATTGAAAAGCGTCCTCGCCGGACGGGCAGATCAGCAGGATGACCTCCCGTTCGTCCCGCCTCGGTCTCGTTGCGTCGGGGACGTCCGGTTGGGTTGGTGGTCCCGGGCTCCGTGTCATCCCACCGACCTCCCTCCGGGCTACCACACGCGTCAAGGGGGCCTCGAAGTTGGAGTGTCAGGCAACGCTCGCACGAGGCCCCCTTGACACGTGCGGTAGGGCTGCGCCAGGTCGGCGGGATGACACGAACCCCTACTTCTGCAAAGCGGCCGCACCCGCCCCGGGCCCGTTCGTCCCCGCGCTCGTCGGCGACCCCCGGCACGTGCCACTGGCGGCGCTCTTCTCCCTCATAGGAGGGCTTCGTGTCATCCCGCCGACCTGGCGCAGCCTTACCGCACGTGTCAAGGGCGGCGCGTCCAGCTTTGCCTGCTACTTCACTTAGGGCTCGCGCCGCCCTTGACACGTGTGG
>NZ_LWLC01000048.1:0-42539 GCF_001905065.1 Saccharothrix sp. CB00851 | reverse complement strand
CATGATCTGCCGCACCGCTTCCCACAATTAGGAGACGCCGCCTAGGCCGTGCGCGTGCGCCGACCACGATCACCGTTGGCGGGGTTCAGTCGAACAACGTCGACAGCTCACCACGCTGCAACGCGGCGAGCACCCGACCCACCCGGGCACCCGACGTGGTCGGCGCGAGCACCCGCACCACCCCGGTCTGGTCGGCGGGCTGCTCCACCGACGCACCGGCCAGCACCTCCGCCCACGGCGCCGACTCCAGGTTCGTCCGCACGAGGTCCATGAGCGCCTTGGGGTTCTCGTCCGGCACGCAGACGACTTCGGTCGCCTCCCCGTCCGGCGTCGTCCGCACCCCCGCCGCCACCGGCAACCCGCTCTTCGGCTTGCTGATCATCGCCGCCGACACCTCACCCAGGCACCGCGCCAGCTCACCGATCATCGGGTCGTCGGCCAACGACTTGTCCCCGGGCGCCTCGGTGACCCACTTCAACGCCTCCCCGCTAGCCGACCGCCGCACCGCCCCCGACTCCACCCGAACCCGCTGGAACCCGGTCACGATCCCGGCCTCCGCCAACGGCCCGTCGGGGTCGATCTCGTTGTCCTCCCCGGTGACCCAAGTCCCCGAAGCCTCCCGCCGCCCACCCAACCCAGCGAGCTTCCCCTCCACCGCCGCCACGTCCACATCCATCCGCAACACAGCCGCCCACGTCGGCGGCTGCCCCACCCGCAACGCCGTCGTGGCCTCCGCCGGGTCGAAACCCACCAGCTCGGGCAACACCCGACTGCGCCCGGCGAGATCGGAGTACCCGTAACCCTGCAGGCCGCGGAAGCGCTCGCCGTCCTTGCCCACCAACGCCCGCACCGCCGCCACATCGCCGTACTCGACCAGCACGGACGACTCGGCAGTGGCCCGAACCCCCGTCAGAGCACCCAACAACCCGGTCTCCGGCGCCGCCTGCGGCACCCCGGCCTCCGCAACGCACCCGGTCAACAGGACAGCGACCAACGCCACGCTCGAACGCTTGTTCACCAACCGAATGGTAGGGCGGAACCCATCCCAGCACGCCCCTTTTCAACGAAGCCACCACCTACCGACGCGCCGCCGCGTGTGGATCCGCGCGCCCGCCACCCGTCCGCCGCCGCGTGTGGATCCGCACCCCACCACCGACCCACCACCGCGCGAGGACCCGCGCCCCGGCCACCGACGACCTGCCACCGCACCGAGACCACCCACCCCGCGGCCACCGGCGCGTCGCTGCGCGCGGGCCATCCACCGCACCGACCCCTCACCGCATGAAGCCCACCCCCGCCAAACCCCGCGACCGCCCGCCGCTCACCGACGCGCCACCGAACGGCACCGAACGCCACCGAGCGCCTCCCCGCCACCTGCCCACGCCTCCCCGCCGCCGGGCCGGCCGTTTTCTCCGGCTAACGTGAGAAATGCGATTTGGGTTGTCAAAGGTTGCATTCTTCGCCCAGTCGAGTGAGTCGAGCAGTCCTTATTCACTTACCGGGATCTCCACCGCGATCTCCTCACCCAACCGGGCATCCCCCGACAGGTCCAGCTCGTCCCCGCTCCAGAACCGCCCCGGGTCGTACCAGTTCGCCCGACGCCCCGACGGCAGCAGCCCCATGGCCTCGTACGTCACCGCGACCACCTCCGCGCAATACGCCGTCTCCAAAGACGCCGCCTCGGAAGAAGACCCGCGCAAGTTCGGCAACCGCCCCCGCAGCCACCGCGTCGCCAACCGCGCCGTGGAGGGGAACGGCGTCCCGTTGAGCCGCGCCACCGTCTTCAGCACGGCATCGTCCTCCTCACGTGTCGTCGCCCGGTCGAGTTGCCGCAGCCACGCCCGCTGCCCGTACTTGCGCGCCCACACCAGCACCGCCTCCCGCAAGTCGTGCAACTGCACACCCCGGTGGTGCGTGCCGGTCCACACGTCCGGCAGCGAGCGGCCCAGTTCGGCGTGCCACATCAACGGCGGCAGGTCCTCGACGGCGACGGTCATGCCCACGTGGTTGACCGGGCTGTTCGTGGTCACGCGGATCGCGCGGTCGGCGACCGAGCTGCCGCGGAACAACCACACGTCACCGGTACGGGTCAGCTCGACCGCCTCGTCCAGACCGATCTTCGTTCCAGCCATCCCGGTAGCCTAGGCAGATGCGCTGGTGGAAGCTGCTCGGTCTGGCCGGTGTCGCGGGTGTCGCCGCGACCGGAGTGGTGATTGCACGCGCGGAACGCAAGCGCCGCGCCTACACACCCGACGAGATCCGCGAACGCCTGCACGCCCGCGTCCGCGAAGCCGCCGCCCGGGAAAGCGACGCGCGCACCTGATCCACAACACCCGGAACCGAAGCAGCCGACCAACGGCGGGTTGACCGGGACCGGTCCCCGGGTCTGGGCTACCACCATGCGATCCCTGCTCGCGGCCCTGCTGTGCGTGCTCGTCATCGCACCGCCCGCCAACGCCCGCACCCGCCCGGTCCCGAACCTGGACGCGGCCACCATCCCGAACCTGATCCGCCGGATGGACGCGGGCACCCTCACCTCCGTCGACCTCACCCGCGCCTACCTGCGCCGCATCGACACGATCGACCGCAACGTCCGCGCGGTGGTCGCGGTGAACCCCGAAGCGCTCGCCCAAGCCGCCGAGAGCGACCGCCGACGGAGGCAGGGACGCACCAAGGGCCCGATGGACGGCATCCCGGTCCTGCTGAAGGACAACATCGACACCAAGGACCTGGGCAACACCGCCGGATCCCGCGCCCTGCGCGTGCCACCGCGCGACGACGCCGAACTCGTGCGCCGCCTGCGTGCCGCGGGCGCCGTGGTGCTGGGCAAGACGAACCTGTCGGAGTGGGCCAACTTCCGCTCCACGTCCTCCACCTCCGGGTGGTCGGCGGTCGGCGGCCAGACCAACAACCCCTACGTGCTCGACCGCAACCCGTGCGGCTCGTCGTCCGGCTCGGGCGCGGCCGTGGCGGCGTCGTTGGCTCAGGTCGCGGTCGGCACCGAGACGGACGGCTCCATCGTCTGCCCCGCCGGTCAGAACGGCGTCGTCGGCCTCAAACCCACGCTCGGCCGGGTCAGCGGCGACGGCATCGTGCCGATCTCGTCCCACCAGGACACCGCCGGCCCGATGGCACGGCACGTCGTGGACGCGGCGATCCTGATGTCCGCGCTGGAAGGCAAGGGCGTCGACTACGCGTCGGACCTCGGCTCGGCGACGTTGCACGGCAAGCGCGTCGGCGTGTGGCGCAAGGCCGGGCGCAACGCCGAAGCCGACCGGGTCGTGCAGGCGGCGGTGGACGTGCTGCGCCGGTCCGGTGCCGTGGTGGTGGAGGTCGAGCTGCCGTACCAGGACCAGGTCGAGGCCGCCGAGTTCCCGGCGCTGATCACCGAGTTCAAGCACGACCTGGAGCGGTACCTGAAGACCCGGCCGGGCGTGCCGCGGACGTTGACCGAGCTGATCGCGTTCAACGAGGCCGACCCGGTGGAGCTGGGCAAGTTCGGGCAGGAGCTGTTCGTCGAGGCGGCGAAGGCGCCGCCGGTGACCGACCCGACGTACGCCGACCAGCGCCGCACCGCCACCACGCTCGCCCGCCGTTCGATCGACGAGGTGCTCGCCGAGCACCGGCTGGACGTGATCATGGCCCCGACGAACGGACCGGCGTGGCGGACCGAGTACGGCACCGGTGACGCTTTCGAGCTGGGTTCCTCGACGCCCGCGGCGGTGTCCGGCTACCCGAACGCGACCGTGCCCGCCGGGTTCGCGGGGCCGTTGCCGATCGGCGTGTCGTTCATGGCGGGTCACCGGGCGGACGCGACCGTGCTGCGCTTCGCCGCCGCGTTCGAACAGGCCGCGCGGGCCCGTCGGGCACCCACCTACCTGGCCTCCTGATGCGGTCCACCGTCCGTGGTGGAATCTTGGGGCCATGCGCGTGGTGGTGTTGGGCACGGGTCTGATGGGCGCCGGGATGGCGCGGAGCCTGCTGCGGTCCAAGGTGGACGTCGTGGTGTGGAACCGCAGCGTGGCCAAGGCGCGTCCGCTGGCCGACGAGGGTGCGGTGGTCGCCGACGACCCGAAGAGCGCGGTCGTCGGCGCGGACGTCGTGATCACCATGCTGTTCGACGCCGACGCGACCGCGGGGGTGATGGCCGAGGCGTTGCCGTCGGTCGGGCACGGTGCGGTGTGGGTGCAGTGCGGCACGGTGGGGTTGGCCGGGGTGGAGCACTTGGCGGAACTGGCCGCGACGTACGGCGTGCCGTTCGTGGACGCGCCCGTGCTGGGTACTCGTGCGCCCGCGGAGCAGGGGAAGTTGACGGTGCTCGCGGCCGGGCCGGTCGGGTTGCGGGACGTCGTCGCGCCCGTGTTCGACGCGATCGCGCTGCGCACGGTGTGGGCGGGTGACCGTGCCGGCGATGGGCAGCGGCTGAAGCTGGCGGCCAACTCGTGGGTCCTCTCGATCACCGCCGCGACCGCGCAGGCCGTGGCGTTGACGCGAGGGTTGGGGCTCGATCCCGACGCGTTCCTCGAGGCGATCGCCGGAGGCCCCGTGGACAGCACGTATGCGCAGGTCAAGGGCCGCTCGATGATCGACCGCGAGTTCCCGCCGTCGTTCGGGGTCGACGGGGCGGTCAAGGACAGCGAGCTGATCCTGGCCGCGATGGCGGCGGCGGGGATCGACGATCGGCTGATGCGGGTGCTGCACGACCAGTACCGGGTGGCCGCGGAGCGGGTGGGGGAGGGGGCGGACATGGCGGCCGTGATCGAGGCTTTCGGGCCTTGATCGGGTGTCACCCCTCTGGGCGAAGAGTGCAACCTTTGACAACCCAAATCGCATTTCTCACGTTAGCCGGAGAAAACGGCCGGCCCGGCGGCGGGGAGGCGTGGGCAGGTGGGTCCAAGTGGTGTCGGCGGAGGCTCTGCGGGTGGTCTGAGGCGGGCGCTGGAGGTCGATGAGCAGCGACGGGCCCATGCCGCGCGCGTCCACGGCAAGCGCAGACCCATCGCGACAGCAGAGCATGCGGGCGCAGACCCACTGCGGGGCAGGGCGTAGCGGGCGCAGGCCCCGCGGGTGCGGGGCCCGGTGCGGTGGGTGCGGGGCAGGGCGTGGCGGGCGCAGGCCCACCGCGGGTTCGGGGCCCGGTGGGTGCGGGTCCGTCGTGGGTCGGGTTGGGGCGGGTAGTGAGTGCCTGGGGTCGGGGCTGGGCAGGGGCTGAGGGTTGCTGGGGCCGGGGGTGTCCAGGGCCGGCAGGTGGGAGCTACCGTCGAACCGGGTACCAGTGGGTGTCGGGTGCCGGTCGGTGGAGGTGGGCGGTGTGGGGTCGGGTGGGGTGATCGCTGCCGCGGCGTTGGCCGGGGCGGTCGCGGCGGGGGCCGGTGGGTTGGTGCCGGACGATCCGGACGAGATGTGGCGCGACGCCGGGCTCCGCGTGGTCGATCGGGTGACTCGGGCGGACGGTGAGTGCGTGTCCCACTCGTTCGGGCAGGTGCGGGAGTTGTTGAAGGCGGTGCCGTGCGTGGCGCTCGACCGGATGTTGTTCACCGTCACGGACGACAGGGGTGGGACGGCGGTCGTGCTCGTGGCCTGGGTGGAGTTCGACGACCGGGACAAGGCGCGGGAGTTCAAGCGGGTCGAGGACATTCACGGGACGGGTGACATCACGCCGCTGTCGGGCTCGTTGCTGAGGATCGCGGACGTCCCGTTCACCGCGCACAACTACGACTCCGACCTGGTCGACGGCGTGACGGTGGTGATCGCCGAGGCGGAGAACGTGGCCGGTGGGTTCACCTCGGCGTACCTGGACGACATCGCCGGGATCGCCGTCGGCACGCCACGTCCCTGACAAAAAATCCGAACGTCCGGGTTTCGAAACCCCACGATCGGGCTACCCCGGATCGCGCCGCGTGGTCGGCGTGGACCAGCGAACCTCCGGGGGCGGGGATGGTGATGCGTGATGGACTGGGAGATCGATGACGAGAGCGCGGTACGCGCGCTGCTGGCCTATGTCTCGGACGTGACGCGGGCGCTCGGGTTGAGCGGTGAGTGTTCGTGCGTGCAGGCCGACACCCCGCGGTTGGGTGCCTACCTCGCCCTCGACGGTCACCTGCCGGGGTTCCCCGATCGGGACGTCGCACTGCTGTGGGAAGAGGGCCGCGGCTGGTCGGTGGCGGTGGAGAGCGACAGTGCCGAGCCGCCGTTCGTGCTGGCCAGGCTGCGTGGCCCGGCCCGGCCGGAGCCCGTGGCGGTGGCGCGGTGGGTCGATCGACTGGACCTCGTGCACGACGACCGCGAGCTCCTGGTCGCGCGCTGAGCACCCAGCGCAAGAACACCCAGCGCAAGAACACCCAGCGCAAGAACACCCAGCGCAAGAACACCCAGCGCAAGAACACCCAGCGCAAGAACACCCAGCGCAAGAACACCCAGCGCAACGCCCAGCGTCAACGCCGCGCAGGTGGCCCGCCGAGGGTGGCCTGTGCCTCGTCCAGGAGCGTCCGCACACCCTGGAAGAAGCTGCTCGCGCTGTGCAGGGCGGCGTGGAACCGCTCGGCGTTCTCGTCGGACGGGCTGGTGAACACCAGCATCTCGGTCAGCTCCAACCGCCGGTTCACCGACGCCACGGCCGTGCGCCACCGGTGCAGCAGGTCGATCAGCTCGGCGTCCCGGTGCGGGCTGAGCGCACCCGACGACAACGCCGAGTCGACCGCCGACTGCACCAGCCTCGGGTACACCCGCCTGCCGCGCGAGCCGGACGCGCTGAACGCCTCACCGTCGAGCGTCTCCCGGTTGCGCGCCATCTCCAGCCTGATCGAGTCGAGCGCCTGCTTGCGCTGCTCGCGCTGCGACGCCCACCGCTCGGCGAAGATGCCGGTGATGCCCGCGAGCAGCGCCAACGAGTTCACCGCCGGTTCCCACCGCTCACCGGGCGGCGACACGACGAACCAGCTCACCCCCAGCGCCATCGCCACCGCGAGCGCGCCGAACGTGAGCGCCGTGATCGCGATGCGGGTCATCGGCGTCAGTTCTCCCAGATGACGCGGGCCACGTCGTCGTCCGGCCGCGGCGCGGGCACCGGCTCACCGGGCGCGAGCAGCAGCAGGTCCATCCCGAAGCCCTGCGCCGAGCGCGGCACCGCGAAGTCGGAGTGCGTGCCGGTGACCTTGCGCATCCCGGCCGCGCGCACGATCGGGTCCAACGCCTTGCGCGCGTACTTGCGGGTCAGGTACAGCCGGATGGTGTCGCGGTCCGGGAACGCCACCCTGGTCCGGTCCGGCAGCATCATCAGGATGTCGTCGCCGGTCTGGTTCTGGTAGACGACCTTCACCTTCAACGCCCGGTCGCCCTCGACCGAGCCGCGGAACTGCACCGCGTCCACGTTGATCGTCAGGTCGGTGTTGTGCAGCAACGCGCTGGTCACGAACTCGCGGTAGGCGCGGCTGCGGGCGTACTCCTCGACCGCGTCCCGGGCCAGGTCGTCGTTCAACGCCTCGGTGGTGGCGACTTCCAGCAGGAACAGGTCCTGCGGCCGGGCCAGCGCGGTCAGGTTGGCGAGCAGCTCGTCGTCGTGGTCGAAGTTCGCCAGCGTGTTGCCCAGCAGCGAGTACAGCACCGGCTCGTCACCGACCAGCCGGTGGACCAGTTGCCGCAGCTCGGCCAGGTTGTCGGTGATGGAGAAGTCCAGCTGCACCGGCACCACCCGGTGCCCGCGCAGGCCGACGCGGTGGGTGGCCTCCTGGGTGCCGAGGCGCAGCATCTCCGAGCTCATGTCCACGGGCAGGTAGAGCAGCCCCGGGTTGCGCTCCAGCAGGTGCTCCAGGATCAGCCGGTCCTTGTGCCCGGTGCCGACGCCGAAGCTGACGTGGTGGAACCCCTGGCCGATCCGGCCGCGCACCCGGCCCCACCGGCGGGTGAACGAGTCCAGGCTCTGCTTCATCACCAGGTAGAACGGGTCGGCGCAGGCGTGCGCCCAGGCGATCGTGGGCCCGATGCCCCAATAGGCGTAGCCGGAGCTGATCTGCTTGCCGTCGCCGTTGGACGACGGCTTGCCGAGCAGGTCGCTGGTCAACGCGGCCAGCTTGTCCCGCTGGTCCTCGCCGACGAGCACCAGCGACCAGGCGAAGTCCGACTCGTCGATGGCCCTGGCCAGGTCGCCGACCAGCTGCCCGTCGCTCGCCGTCACTCGACCTCCTCCGCCGTGGTCCGCCCGCGAAGCCTACCGATCACCACCGACAACCAGACCGCTTTTCGCTACGGCCGGTGAGTCGGCGACCACGCGGGGGCCGGTTCCGCCCAGCCGGACGCCTGTAGCCGGACCGCGCGGTGTGCCTGGCGGCCATCAGCCCCGGTCGGTGAGGCGGGCCGCCAGCGCATCGACGTCGTGCGCGACCACCAGCTCGGTGCGCTCGGCGGTCATGCCCAGCTCGCGGTTGACCCGGATCATGTGCTCGTTGTCGGCGTTGGTGACCGTGTGCATGTGCTCCAGGTCGGGGTGGTCCTCGACCAGCCAGTGCGCCATCACGCCCTTGAGGGCCGAACCGAGCCCGCGACCCCGGTGCGCGGCGAGCACCGCCGTGTCGCCCTGGTGCGACGTGTGCGGCTCGCGTGGCAGCAACACCACCTCGGTCAGCCCGACGACCTCGCCGGTCGCCTCGTGCACGGCCGCCACCACCCGCTGCTCCACGTCCTCGGCGCGCAGCTCCGCCTCGTTCTCCCGCACCCGCTCGACCGTCCACTGTGGAAGCGCGAACTCGGTCGTGCCCATCGGCGCGTCGTGGATCGCGCTGCGCGCGGCGGCGTAGGAGGCGACGACCCGCTCCGGCGCCGCGCCGATCCACCGCTCGACCCGGTACCCCGGGGGCAGCTCGACCGGCCACCGCGCCCGGTCCGCGTCGGCCACCGCCATCACCATGGGCGCCAACGCCCGCACCGTCCGGAACCCCAGCCGCAGCGCCCAGTCCGTGCCCGGACGGCCCTCCACCAGCCGCCAGTCCTCGATCACGGTGCGCCCGCGTTCCCGCAACCGCGGCAGCACCGCGCGCAGCAACCGGGTGGCGACACCCCGCCGGCGGTGCTCCGGGTGCACGACCACCGTGGCCACCGCGAGGTGGCTGTTCTCCTCCTCGGGGAACCGCGCGTACCCGAACGCCACGATCCCGCCCGCGTCCCGCACCACCCAGTGCCCCGCCGGACCGACACCCGGGAACGGCCGGCGCAGCCGTGCGACCACGTCCTCGAACGTCGGCACCGGCTCACCCGGCCGGTCCTCGTCGACGAGGTGGCTGTCCCGCACCACCCGGAAGTACCCGGCCAGGTCCGCCTCGTCCGCGTGATGCGGGTCGAACGACTCCACCGCGCCCCCTTCACCCCTGTGCGGTCACGCTATCCCGGTCGCCGCACCGCCGTCGCCCGATTTCCGTTTCCGGCAACGAAAAAGGGGCCGCGGGCGATTGCCCACGACCCCTCGGGGAACGGCCGCCGCGCTTCACCGGGACACCGGTTGCAGCACGCGGCCCGACGCGGCCAGGTGTTCCCAGGTCCGGCCGCGCTGGCTGGGCGGCGCTTCACCGTCCGCCGTGCACGTCGGGTACACCAGGCCGTACGGGACGGGTTGGTGGAAGAGGTCTCCGCTGCGGATGTCGATCAGGTCCCGCGACTGCGCCATCACGACCTCCCGACACAGAAGGTTGAGGTGCCCATGATCCTGCTCCTCGTCGAACCGGGTGGGGACCTCCGGATACCCGGTGAGCTGCACTGATATGCCCGATTCGTTGCTGCGTAAGAGTGAACTCGCCGGTCACTGCCCGCGGTGGTCGGCTCCCGGCCCGGCGTCCTCGGCGGGCGTCAGGCCGCGGTCGACGTGGTCGGCGTGGAAGAGTGCTTGGGCCAACAGGGCTTTCACGTGGTCGTTGGCCGCGGAGTAGTACACGAACGTGCCCTCCCGGCGGCCCTTCACCAGACCCGCGAGGCGCAGCTTGGCCAGGTGCTGGCTGACCGCGGTCGGCGCGGCCCCCGCCAGCTCGGCGAGGCAGGCCACCGACGACTCGCCCTGCAGCAGCGCCCAGAGCACCTTGATCCGGGTCGGGTCGGCGAGCAGGCGGAACGACTCGGCGGCCAGGTGGACCTGCTCGTCGTTGGGCATGTCGAAATCCGACAACGCGGTGTGCATGCCACCCACTCTAATGAGCGCGAACCCGTCGCGAGCCAACTCCGCCGTGTCGGCCCGAGGTGGGGACCTTCAACCGACAACAACTACTAAACCATCTCTGACCAGCAAAAACAAGACTTGTTCCGGCGGTTCGCAGGCGTCACCCTGTCCACCATGAGGTGGGGACCTTCAGGTGAACTCAGCACTGTCCTGTGGATCGGCGGAGCGCAGTGGGCGGGCAAGTCGACCGTCGCGTGGCTGCTCTCGCGCCGATTCGGACTGACCGCCTACCATTACGACTATCACGACGCGCGGGGCCACTACGACCGCGCCCTCGCGCACGCCGGCCGCTACCCCTACCGGCACGCGTGGCAAACGTTGCACGCGCACGACCCCGACTCGACGTGGGTGCGCCCGTCACCGGCGGAGATGGCCGAGAACACCAAGCGCGGCCACGCCGAGCGCTTCGGGATGGTGCTCGACGACCTGCGCGCCCTGTCCAGCGGCCGTCCGCTCGTCGCCGAGGGGTGGGGTCTGCGGCCGGAACTCGTCGCGCCGCTGCTCACCGACCCGCGGCAGGCCGTGTTCCTGGTGCCGACCGAGGCGTTCCGGCGACGCCGGCTGCGTGAACTGCCCAGGGCGGCGCAGGTGTCCGCCGCGGTGAGCGACCCGGAACGCGCACAGGCGAACCGGCTCGAACGGGACCGCCTGCTGGCCGAGGACGTGGTGGAGAAGGCCCGGGAGCAGGGGCTGCGCGTGATCGAGGTCGACGGACGGCTCAGCGTGGGCGGCCTGACCACGGTCGTGGCCGACCACTTCAGCCCCTGGCTGGGCTGATCCGATGAGCTGTGGACCCCGCCGCCGGACCGGGGGTGCGGCGGGGCCCACAGCGGGTCGACCGACTCCTCCGAAGAGGCCGAGGTGTACCGGACACCGAGCACCTCGGGCCGATCGCCATCACGTTCCTTTGTGGACGAACGCCACCGGACCGCGACCCGGCCTGCGGACAGCCGAAGGCCCGGCCAAAGCAGCCGATCGGACGTTGTCGGCACGTTACGCGCGCCCTACGGTCGGATCACGTCCGTTCGGCGGCAACACCTTGGAGGCCTGCGGTGTCGCGGAAACAGGTTGGCGCCGTCGTCGGCGCGCTCTTGCTCACCGGCTCCACCTTCCTCGCGCTCCCCACCACGGCCGCCGCCGTGGACGACCGGCAGACCGCCGTCGTGTCCCTGGGCGACAGCGCGATGTCCGGCGAGGGCGCCGGGTCCTACGAACCGGGCACCGAAGGCCAGAACGGCAACTGGTGCCACCGCTCCACCCAGGCCATGGTCCACCGCACCCAGCTCGCCGACCGGACGTTCAACCTGGCCTGCTCGGGCGCCGACTCGGCGAACGTGTCGCTGGCCGACACCGTGCACTACACCGAGGGCTCCCAGGCGCGGCGGCTGATCGACATCGCCCGCCAGTACCGCGTCACGACGGTCGTGGTGCAGGTCGGCGCGAACGACGACGTGCGGTTCGCCGACACCATGGTCGACTGCGTCGCCGCCTGGGTGAACCCGTTCGGCCCGAGCTGCCGCTCGACGCTGGAACGCGAGTGGCCCGGCAGGCTGGCCGGGATGGCGCCGAAGGTGGAGAACGCCCTGCGCGACGTCCGCACCGCCATGACCCAGGCCGGGTACGCCGGCTCGTCCTACAACCTGATCCTCACCTCCTACGCCTCGCCGGTGACCGAGAAGATGGACCGCTACCTCCACGGCCCGCAGGGCTGCCCGCTGCGCCTCGCCGACGCCGCCTACGGCCGCACGGTCGCCGTCCCGCAGCTGTCCGAGGCGCTGCGCGGCGTGGCGACCCGGGCGGGCGTGAAGTTCCTGGACCTCTCCCGCGCCACCGAGAACCGCGAGGCGTGCAGCAAGGGCGACAGCCCCGCGGGTGAGTGGCAGCGCAGGCTGACCGTCGACCCGTACGCGCTGGTGACCGGTGGCCTGGACGCCATCGGCCTGCACCTGGCCCAGCAGTCGTTCCACCCGAACGCCGCCGCCCACGCGCAGCTCGGCCGCTGCCTCACCGAGTTCGTCAACGGCGGCACCGGCTCGGCCCGCTGCCTCGCCGGCGCCGACGGCAACCTGCACGCCGTGGCATAACGCCCTGACCACCACGAACCGCTCCCACCCCGGCCGGGGTGGGAGCGGTTTCGGCGTTGCCGCGCAACCCCGATGATCCCGCCGGCGTCATATGGGTAAGTTGGCGAGACCGGATAGGGGAATCGCTTTGGGGGGACCGGTGTCCGAGAATACGTTCGTCCGCGTGTGCGGACTGGTCGCGGCGGTGTTCACCGCGGCCGCGTGCACGTCGACCGGCGCCGAGCCGCTCAACCCCGAGCTGGCGCCGCGCGGCACCGTGCAGACCACGGCCAAGCCGACCAGGCAGGACCTGTCGAACAAGGTCAGCCTCACCGGCAAGGTCACGATGAACCCGCTGTTCGGCATCGTCGCGCCGGTCGCGGGCGAGGTGCGCTACTGGACCGTGCCCGAACCGACCGGCACGCCGACCAAGCCGACCCGGATCGCCACGGTCTGGCTGGACGGCAAGCCCACCAACGTCGAGGTGCCCGCCGGCTCCACGTTCGGCGGACGCCTGGTCGACGACCGCGCCAAGGTCACCGCGGGCATGCCGATCGCGTCGGCGAAGTACGCGGGCTACGGCATCGTCGCCGACCTCGACGGCGAGCAGGCCTACCAGGTCTCCGACGCCGCGCAGGGCACCGTGCAGGCGCAGATCAAGAACGGCCCCGGCCCGTTCCCGTGCACCCTGCTCGGCACGATCGCGGCACTGCCCGTCGGCACCGTCCCCGCGCCGCCGCCCGCGCAATCCGAGCCCGACACCGAGGCCACCGGCGCCAACACGCCCGCACCGCCACAGCAGCGGCAACCGCAGGCGCCCGAGAACTCCTCCGAACCGACCGGCCTGCGCCTGGTCTGCACCGCGCCCGCCGACGTCAAGCTGATCAACGGCGCCACCGCCACCCTCGAACTGGTCACCGCGTCCGCCCGGAACGCGCTCGTCGTCCCGGTCGAGGCGGTCGCCGGCGGCCAGGGCAAGGGCAAGGTCGACGTGGTCGCCGCCGACGGCTCCAAGCAGACCACCGACGTCGTGCTCGGCCTCACCGACGGCAAGGTCGTGGAGATCAAGTCCGGCCTCACCGGCGACGAGACCCTCGCCGTGCCCGGCCCGAACCTGCCACCGGGCGAACCCGCGGGCGGCCCGATCCCGTCGGGGGCCGGCAAGTGACCACGTCACCCCTGCTCGTGCCACCACCCCCGGCGGCACCGCCGCTGATCCACCTCACCGGCGTCACCAAGACCCTCAAGGGCCAGGACCAGCCGCGCACCATCCTCGCGGGCGTCGACCTGACCGTGCACCCCGGCGACAGCGTCGCCATCCTCGGCCGCTCCGGCTCCGGCAAGAGCACCCTGCTCAGCCTCATCGGCCTGTTCGACCGGCCCGACGACGGCCGGTACCTGCTGGGCGAGCGGGACATCACCCGCATCCCCGAGCGCAAGGCCGCCGCGCTGCGCAGCGCCGAGTTCGGGTTCGTGTTCCAGCGCTTCTTCCTGCTCAAGCACCTCACCGCGGCGCAGAACGTGGCCATGGCACTGGTCAACGGCCAGGGCTGGCTGCCGCGGCGCAAGCGCAAGGCCAAGGTCCTGGCGGCACTGGAACGCGTCGGCATCGCCCACCTGGCCAAGCACAAGCCACCCCGCCTGTCCGGCGGTGAACAGCAACGCGTCGCCATCGCCCGCGCCCTCGTGCGCGAACCCCGCATCCTGCTCGCCGACGAACCGACCGGCGCTCTTGACACCGAAACCGGCAACCTCGTCGTCGAAGTGCTGCGCCAGGCCACCGACGTGGGCTGCGGGCTCGTGCTGGTCACCCACGACCACGACCACGCGGCGAAGATGGGCCGCGTGCTGCACCTGTCCGACGGCCTGCTGCGCCCCGCCGGACAGCGGGTGGTCGCGTGATCAGGCTCTCCGGCAGGCTCCGGGCCTCGCTGATCATCGGCGGCCAGGGCATCCGGGCCCGCAAGCTGCGCACGTTCCTGTCCATGGTCAGCCTGTTCCTCGGCGTCCTCGCCGTCGTCGTGGTGCAGGCGGGCGCGGAGATCGCGAACCGCGCCATGCTCGCCGACATCGAGCTGTACCAGGGCAAGGACGGCACCCGGCAGATGTACCTGTCGCCGGAGGGCCAGACCGTGCCGGTCGCGTTGGAGGTGCTGGAGGGCCGCACCGACGCGGTCGCGATGACCATGACGCGGGCGATCATCGGCGAACCCGGCGTGAAGCCGATCAACGAGGGCGGCGGGCCGATCGACCAGCCCGGCGGCTACGGCCCGTCGATGATGTGCGACGCGAACGGCTGCTACCCGATCGACGACGGCACCAGCGGCGCACCGCCCGGCCAGGCGGTGGAACTGCAACTGGTCGGCCTGACCGGCGACATCCGCCAGTTCCGGCCGTTCCGCCCGTCCCAGGGCCGGTGGCTCGACTTCGGCGGGCAACCGTCGCTGTCGCCGGGGCTCGTGCTCAACGAGGAAGCCGCCAAGGCCTTCACCCGCTACCACGTGCCCGCCGAGATGAGGGTCGACGGTGCGACGGCCAACCCGACACCGCGGATCATCGGCGTGATCGACGACGGCGGCTTCCAGCCCACCGCCTACGTGCGCTCCGACGAGCTGATGAACTGGCTCCCCACGACCAGCCTGAGCGGCACCAGGTCGGGACCCGGCCTGCAGGTGCTCATGACGCCGTCGGCGGTCGAGGTCGAGCACGTGCTGCGCGCCAGGCTGGTCGCCGCGGGCACGCCCGCCGACCAGATCCACGTCAGCACGGTGGAAACGCTGAAGCAGAGGTCCACCGAGCTGGCGCTGATGCGCTGGATCTTCCTCGGCATGGCGGCGCTGGTGCTGCTGATCGGCGTGGCGGGCATCCTCAACGTCGGCCTCGCCACCGTCGGCGAGCGCGTCGAGGAGTTCGCGCTGCGCCGGGCCGTCGGCACGCCCCGGCTGCTGCTGGCGGGCATCGTGCTGGCCGAGACGCTGCTGACCGGCCTGCTCACCGCGGCGTTGGCGATCGGCGCGGGCGTGGTGGGACTCCAGGTCGCGCTGACCCTGTTCGGCTCGCAGTTCCCGTCGCTGGAAGGCACGGCGTTCCCGTGGCAGGCGGGCGTGGCCGGGGTGATCGCGGGCCTGGTGGCGGGCATCCTCGGCGGCCTCGTCCCGGCGCTGCGGGCGGCGCGCATCCCGATCGCCACGGTCATGCGCGCCTGAGCCCGGTGCGTCGAAGCCGACTCCCCGCCCGTCACCGCGCAGAAAAGGAAGACCGCGCACGTCACCGATCGCCGCACAAACACCGGAGTTGCCCGACCGCGCATTCGCCGGATAGGCTCACGCCCGTGACTGCCGGGTCGGCCATGGGCCATCAGCGAGAGAGTCACCCGGCCAAGGTTTGACCGCCGGGTGGGCCAGAGGCCCGCCGCACGCCAGGGTTTCCCGGGTTTCCGCGCAGGTAGCCGCGACGCACCCGTTCTCCCACACCAGCGCTTCGGCGCACATCCGCGCTCGCCCTCATACCGCGATCCCCGTCCCGGGGACCGCTTCGGCCGCGCGCCTCCACAAAACCTTCACCGAAAACCACGGCGCCATTCACCCGTGGTGATCCGGTCATGCCCAAAATCAGGAGAAGAACCGCAGATGGATTTCAACCAGCAGGTGATCGACGAGTTCCGCGCCAACGCGGGCCGCGTCGGCGGACCCTTCGAAGGAGGCAGGCTCATCCTGCTGACCACGACCGGCGCCCGGACCGGCGCCCGGCACACCAACCCCGTCGGCTACCTGCCCGACGGCGACCGGATCGTCGTCATCGCGTCCGCCGGTGGCTCACCACGGCACCCCGACTGGTTCCACAACCTGGTGGCCAACCCGGTGGTCCAGGTCGAGGACGGCGTCTTCACCTACGACGCCGAGGCCACCGTGCTGGACGGCGCGGAACGCGACGAGCTGTGGGCGCGCGCGGTCGAGTCCGACCCCGGCTGGGCCGAGTACCAGGCCAAGACGACCCGGCGGATCCCCGTGGTGGCGCTGAAGCAGGTGTCCGGCGGCCCGCCGAACGCGTCGAGCTGGGGCGCGGCGCTCAAGCTCGTGCACGACGCGTTCCGCCGCGAACTGGCCACCATCCGCCGTGAAGTGGCCTCGTCCCGGACGCTCGGCGCCCAGCTCAAGGTCAACTGCCTGACCGCGTGCCAAGGGCTGCGGTTCCACCACACGGCCGAGGACACCGGCACGTTCCCCGCGCTGCGCGAGCGGTTCCCGGAACTGACACCCACCCTCGACCGCCTCGGCGCCGAGCACGAGCACCTCGCCGCGCTGCTGGCACAGCTCCAGCAGACCCTCGAACGCGGTGACGCCACGACGCTGCGCACCGACGTGGACCGGCTGATCGACGAGCTGGAGGCACACCTGACCTATGAGGAGGAACAGCTGATCCCGTTCCTCGACGCGTGATCGTCAACCGATCCGGTGACACAGCGCCGTCGGTGACAACCGATCGCCCGCGCCAGGACATGTAGTGAGTAGAACCACCCGTCCTCGCCGGCTCGACCGAAGTGACCAGTCCACATCAGGTTGAATACTCATGTTCCCGATCCACCGAGCAAGGAGATGTCCGTGGGTAGAGCAAGGGGCTTGGGGGCCCTGTTCGCCTCGCTGGTCGTCACGGCGACCGCGCTGAGCGCGACCGGGGGAGCCACCGCCGCGCCGTCGGCCCGCACCACGCTGAACCCGGCGGCGGTCGCGGAGTCCGTGCGGTACCTCGTCGACAGCTACGGCGTCAGCGAGCGGGAGGCGCTGCGCCGGCTCGAACTGCAGAACGACGCCGTGCGGCTGGACCGCGTGCTGCGCGCGGAGAACCCGGCCGAGTACGGCGGCATGTGGCTGGACCAGACCACCGGCGAGCTGGTGGTGGCCATGACCGACCCGGCCGCCGCGGACCGGCACCTGAAGGACCTGCCGGACCGCGCGCACGTCCGCACGCAGCCCGTGCGGCACTCGTTGGCCGACCTGACCGCCGCCAAGGACCGGATCGCCGCCAAGGTCGGCGCCGGAGCCGACGCGGTGTACCTGCCCGCGGTCAACGAGCGTGACAACGAGGTCGTCCTGTGGGAGCGCTCGTGGGTCGCGCGGGAGAAGGCATCGGCGGCCCAGGAGGCTGACGCGGCACGGCGGGCGCTGGCCGACGAGACCGGCGAGCCCGACGGTTCCGGCAGGTCCGGCGGTTCCGGCGTGGCGGTGCGGGCGAAGGTCCTGCCCAAGCCGCAGCCGATGTCCGCCACCTACCCCGACGTCGGCGTGTGCCACCCGTTGTCCTGCGTGAACCACGGCCCCATGCGCGGCGGTCTGCGGCTGGACATGAAGCGGGACAACGGCACGTGGGGCGGCTGCACGGCCGGCTTCAACCTGCGCTCCACCGGCGGCGGCCACCCCGGCAAGGCATGGGTGCTCACCGCGGGCCACTGCATGGCGACCAAGACCAACAACACGCCGACGCAGCACAACGGCGTGCCCGTGTTGCAGCAGCACGGCATCGAGAAGAACTCGTACCCGTACGACTACGCGGCCGTGCTGTACGTCGACACCCCGACCCGCCACACGTGGCTGGAGAACCACACGGGCCGCAACCGCGTCCTCAAGTACTGCCGCAACGGTGGCGCGGACAGCAACGCCGACACCCCGTGCGGCGAGCAGGCCACGTCGGTCGACGAGTACATCACCGGTATCCACCCGCTGTCCGAGGTCAAGGCGGGCTGGGTGGTGTGCGCGTCCGGTTCCGGCGCCAGCTCGGTCGACTACCCGGGCATCGTCGACAGCGGCGCCGGCGCGGGCTACCTCGTGGGCACCCGCTGCGGTCGCGTCCTGTCCACCGACGTCGGCATCAACACCGACATCTGCGCCCGTGCGGGTGACAGCGGCGGTCCACTGTTCAGCCAGGTCGACCACACCGCGCTGGGCATCCTGGAAGGCAGCCAACAAGCCCGCCACGGCGTCTGCTACGCCGGTGAGCTGAACAACTACGTGCCGATCGACACGATCCTGACCGACCTGGAATCCCGCTACGCCGCCCTGAGGGCCAAGTTCGCCGTGATCACCACCCCGAACGGCTAACCCAAACCACACCCACTCAACCACCCCAACGGCCCGCCTCCCTCCACACGGGATGCTGTTGGCGGATTGATCAACGACGACGCCCTCGACGAGATCGTCTGGTCGTGTCGAGGGCGTCGTCGTGTGGAGTTTGTCGGTGTCGTTGCGGTCCGCCGGTCCGGGCGAGGCACCGGGGTTTGACGGCTCGGGTGGCGCGCGCCGCGTTTCCCAAGGGCGGCTACCCACCTCACACCCGCCGCGCGCACAGCCGCTTCATCCGCCGCAGACGCCAACCGTTCCATCCGTCGCCGACGGCTGCGCGCCTCGCATCCGCCGCGCGCACCGCAGCTTCATCCGTCGCCGACGACAGCCGCTTCATTCGTCGCCGACGGCTGCGCGCCTCGCACCCTCCTCGCGACTCACCGTGCTCACACCACCGCCCGCCCAGCCCCGGCTCTCCTCACACCACCGCCCGCCCGCGCTTCCCTCGCGCCGCCGTCGACCCGTGCCCTCACCTCGCGCCCGCCAGCTCATCCCGCCGCCAACGGCCTCCCACCTCCCGGACTCCTCGCTCCGCCGCCAGCCACCCCACCGTCCAGCCACCCCACCGTCCAGCCACCCCACCGTCCAGCCACCCCACCGTCGATGTCCACCCAGCCCTACTGATCCCAGCTCGACCAACCCAGCCGTCCACCGACCTCATCCACCGCCCAGCCGGTCCGCCCGCCGCAAGCGATCTACCCGCCCCGCCGGTCCACCTCTCGTCCAGCCGACCAACCCAGCCCTCATCCAGCGCATCGACCAAGCCGTCCAGCTCAGCGACCAACCGCGCGGCGGCCCGGCGACGACCTAGGGGCGATCCCAGACGGGCGCGATCTTCCAGGCGGGCGATCCGGTGGCGCGACCGGCGTGCGTAACCCCGCGCCACCACCAGCGTCCGCTTCCGCCTGCGTGCACTCCCGCCTGCGTGCACTCCCGAGCTCTCGCTCGCGGCCGTTTCGAGCTCTCGGTTGCGGACGAGTCGAGCTGTAACCGTCCCCGAGCTGTGGCCTGAGCTGCCACGATCGCAAGCGGACCGCAGGTCTGGGGTAGGGGCTGCCCACATGCCGCGCGCCGTGCCTTGCCGCCTCCTTCTTACCCGGCAACGTCGATGGTGCGCGGAAAGTTTCCCGGCGTTGTCACCCATCGGGGTGATCATCGGTGCGCCCCGGCCACAGTGGGCTGGTGCGAGGGCGGCACGGTGGTTCTATTTTGCGCGGTGCGGCTGGGGGTGCAAGTCGGTCCTAAGTGGTCCCCGCCGTCGGGATCGACTGAGAGGCGAGCCAGGAGCTGGCGGCGAGGTGGCGGGTGCGCTGAAGCTCAGCGCGGGTGCGCAGGTTGATGGTGGTCCACGTCGGATTGCCGACGAAGTGGGCGCCCCGGTGCCGGCCGACCCACGTGCCGTCCAGGTAGTGGACGTCCACGTCCGTCACACTGACGCCCCCGACCACCGGGAGGCCGCGTCGACTCACTGCCGCACGGGAAAGTCCTTTCCGGAAGCGGCCGTGTCTGGTTCGCTCGGGCCACCGGCCACGTGGGCGCCGAAACGGAAACGGCCGAACTCCGTCGCAGGCACGTTCGGGAGTGTCGCCCATCACCAGAACGGACGCCACCAAGTCAGGTCTGATCAGCCACTTGCTCCGACCGCGCCAACCCCACACCGGACTCAGTAGTGGCGGATGCCCTTGGCCAACGTCTTCGCCCAAGGCGCGTCGACCGCGTCCGCGTCCACCGCCACCACCAAGTGGCACAACATGCCGCGTGCGAAGAAGTCCTGCACCTGCTCCTCGCTGCCGTCGGACATGCCGCGCACGTACTCGACCGTCCGCGCCACCCCGCGCTGGACGACCTCGCGCACGGCGGGCTCGGAGATCGCCGCGCACTGGGCGTGCATCTGGACCCGCAGGAGCGTGTCCTCCTCCGAGATCAACCGCGCGTAGGCGTCGCCCATCGCGTGCAGGACCGCCTCCGGCGTGCTGCCCTTGGCCGCCGCGACACCGTCGGCGAGGCTTTCCCGGATCCGCGCGAAGCAGTGCTCCACCACGGAGAGGAACAACGCCTCCTTGTCGGGGAACAGCCGGTAGACGTAGGCCTGCGAGATCCCGGCGGACTTCGCGACCTCGCCGGTGGTGGTGCCGTAGTAGCCGCGGGCGGCGAACGCGCCCAGAGCGGTGCGCAGGACCGTCTCACGACGTTCCTCGGCGGTCGACAGGCGACGTTCGCCCGATCCTGCAGGCATGAGTGTAATCAACCACTCACACCGCCCGGAGTCAACCCGCGAGCACGCCACACCACCGGCCAGAGCGCACAAGACCCGTCGATCGACGGCTTGTGAGCGGACGGTCCACCGAGGACGATGAGTCGCCGGCAGAGGGGCCGGCTGGATAGTTCCCAGCGATCTCGACGTCCGGCCACCCTGCGTCCGCAAACCTCGGCCGGGCGCGGGAAGGATCAACCGTGCGCGACTCCGTCAGAAAGACGCTTGCCCTCGGGGTGGGCATCGTCGCCGTGCTGGCCGCCTTCGGCGGTCAGGCGGTCGCCGCTCCGCCGCCGCCGGACACGGGCACCCCCACGCCCATGGTCGTCGGCGGCACCCAGGCCGCCAAGGGAGAGTTCCCCTGGATGGTCCGCCTGTCGATGGGCTGCGGCGGGTCGATGCTGACCGACCAGCTCGTGCTGACGGCGGCGCACTGCGTCAGCCGCACCGGCAACAACACCTCCATCACCGCCACCTACGGTGTGGCGGACCTGCAGGACACGTCGCGCATCACCCGCACGTCGACCTACGTGCACCGCTCGCCCACGTACGCGACCGCCACCGGCGGCGACTGGGCGATCATCAAGCTGGCCAGCCCGATCACCGGCGCGGCACTGCTGCCCATCGCCACCACGACGGCCTACAACACCGGCGTGTTCACCGTCGCCGGCTGGGGCGCCACGTACGAGGACGGCGCCCAGTCCCGTTACCTGCTCAAGGCGAACGTCGACTACATCGACGACACCACGTGCAAGAACTCCGGCGCCTACTACGCGGACCTGATCCCGGCCGCCGAGCTGTGCGCGGGCCTGCCCGCGGGCGGTGTCGACACCTGCCAGGGCGACTCGGGCGGCCCGATGTTCCGCCGCGACAACAACGGCGCGTGGATCCAGGTCGGCATCGTCAGCCACGGCAACGGGTGCGCGCGGCCGGGCAACCCCGGCGTCTACACCGAGGTCAGCACCTTCGCCGCGGCGATCAACCAGGCGGTCGTCAACCTCGGCGGCACGCCGCAGCAGCCCGGCAAGGTCTTCGAGAACCTCACCAACGTGTCCATCCCGGACGCGGGCGCGGCCGTCTACAGCAACGTGACCGTCTCCGGCGTCACGGGCAACGCGCCGTCCGCCCTGAAGGTCGGCGTGGACATCAAGCACACGTGGAGCGGTGACGTCGTGATCGACCTGGTCGCGCCGGACGGCTCCACCTACCGGCTGAAGAACTCCAGCAGCTCCAGCACCCCCAACGTGGCCACCACCTACCTCGTGAACGCCTCCTCCGAGGTCGCCAACGGCACGTGGCGGCTCAAGGTGCAGGACGTCTTCAGCCAGGACACCGGCTACGTGGACGCCTGGCGGCTCACCTTCTGACCCGAACGCGAGAACCCGCACCACCGACGACCGCGCGCCGAGCACTCGGCGCGCGGTTTGTCATCTGGATGCCGAAAGCCAGTCGGTAAATGTGCTCGCCAGCGCTAACCGCACGGTTTCGTCCCGGAATCGTTCTGGTGTCTCGTCTGTGCAGGTCATCGGCCAGGTAATTGTCCGCATATGACAATTTTTCGTCCTGGCTGAGAATGGTCATTCAGCAGCCTTGCGCAAGTGTTGCGACGCGGTTAATTTCCCTCTCGCAGCACGTCTGCGAACCATTCCAACCCTGCCCCTCATTTGCCGGCGTGCGCGCTCGGCGTCAGGGAGGACGTTTCCGTGAGACACAGCAGACCACTGACCAGGCTCGGCGCGGCGGTCGTGACGACCGCGGTCGTCGCCGGCCTCGCGATCGGCGCGGGCACCGGCTCGGCCGCGCAGGGCGACCTCACCCAGACCTACACCTGCCCGTTCCCCCTGATCGGCGACCAGAACGTCACGGTCGACATCGAGACCACCCAGCCCGGCACGGTCGCCGCCGGCGAGTTCACCCCGAAGCTCGACATCACCGCCGTGTCCGACGCGGGCCCGACCGCGACCCAGGGCCTGCGGCTCGTCGGCGCCGAGACCATCCGCGGCACGGCCCGCGCCACCTCGAAGGTCACCGCGCCCGGCGACCAGGGCACGCTCACCGTCCAGGTCGCCGCCGACGTGCCGAACCAGCCGATCCCGGCCGTCGGCAACGCCCTCGTGCTCAACGCCTCCGGCTCCGCGCCCGGCCTGCGCTTCGACCAACCCGGCACGGCCACCGTCGAGGTGACCGACCTGGTGCTGGAGATGACCCCGTTGCGGGCCGACGGCACGCCGACCGAACTGGGCACGTTCGTCGCCGACTGCACGCCGACGCCGAACCAGGACACCGTGCTGCAGACCTACACCGTCACCGGCACGGCCGTCACCCCCGAGGTACCGGCGGGCACGGGCAGCACGCCGCCGCTGCGGCAGGTCTACAACTGCCCGTTCCCGTTGATCGGCAACCAGAACGTCACCGTCGACATCGACACGGACCTGCCGGCCGAGATCGGCGTCGGCGCCTTCACCCCGCAGATCGCCATCACCGCCGTGTCGAACGCCGGACCGACCGCGACCCAGGGGCTGCGGCTCGTCGGCGCGGAGACCATCCAGGGCACGGCGGTCGCGACGTCGCTGGTCAGGTCGCCGGGGAACCACCAGGCCGTGGCCGTGCCGACGGCCGTGCCGAACCAGCCCATCCCGGTCAGCGGCGACCTGGTCATCAACGCCGCCGGCACCGCGCCCGCGCTCCGGTTCGACCAGCCGGGCACGGCCACGTTGTCCGTGCACGACCTCGTGCTCACCATGACCCCGAAGCGTGCCGACGGCTCCGACACCGGCCTCGGCACGTTCGTCGCGGACTGCACGCCGGTCGACCCGGCCCAGCGCACGGTGCTGCACACGTTCACGGTCGTCCCGGCGGCGGACACCGAGGCACCCGCCGCACCGTCCGGCCTGACCGCCGGTGAGACCACGCCGACCAGCGTCCCCCTGTCGTGGACCGCCGCCACCGACAACATCGGCGTCACCGCCTACGACGTCTACAACGGCGGCACGCTCGCCACCACCGTGGAGGGCACGACGGCGACCGTTGGCGGTTTGGTGCCGGACACCGAGCACACCTTCACCGTGGTCGCGAAGGACGCCGCGGGCAACACCTCCGACGCGAGCGCCGCCCTGAAGGTCCGCACCGCGCCGTTGCCGGACACCGAAGCGCCCACCACCCCGACCAACCTCCGATCCACCGCCCAGACCGAGAACAGCGTCACGCTGGCCTGGGACGCCTCGACCGACAACGTCGCCGTCACCGGCTACGAAGTCCGCAACGGCGCCTCGTCGGTCCCCACCACCGAGACCACGGCCACCGTCAACGGCTTGGCCCCGGACACCGAGTACACGTTCACGGTCGAGGCGAAGGACGCGGCGGGCAACACATCGGCCACGACCGCCGGCCTGAAGGTCCGCACGAAGGCAAGCCAGGGTCCGCCGACCGTCGAGTACGGCTACGGCCTGGCCGGCAGCACGAAGATCAAGGCGGCCAACGGCACGGTCGCGCTGGCCGGCGGCATCGACGCCACGCTCAACCTCGCCACGGGCGCGTTCGACGCCGACCTGACGATCGACCCGACCTCGGGCCGGTTCCGCGCCTTCGGTTTCGTGCCGGTCCAGGCGAAGATCCAGTTCGTGCAGGCTGCCAAGAGCACCGGCACGCTGGCGGGCGGGGTGCTCAAGTCGACGTCGAGCGTGACGGTGAAGCTGCCGCACATCACCGTGCTCGGCATCCCGATCAGCACGAGCCAGGACTGCCGCACCAAGACCCCGGCCTCGATCCCGCTGGAGTCCAAGCCCGGCTTCGACCCGCTCGCCGGCGGCACCCTGGTGGGCACGTACACGCTGCCCGCGCTGACCGGCTGTGGCCCGCTCACCGGCCTGATCAGCGGCGTGACTTCGGGACCGGGCAACACCATCGAGGTGAAGCTGTCACCGCGCCCCCGGCGTTGACGCCCACCACCTGACCGCGTGGCCCCGCCGGGAACCGCACCTCCCGGCGGGGCAACCGCGCACCGCAACCACCCCGCCGCAACGCCCACCGCGCCCTGCCCACGCCTCCCCGCCGCCGACACCCACCTCGGACCAGGTGACCACGTGCGCACAGCCGAATAAGTCCTGCGCACAGCCGAATAAGTCCCGGGGCCGCCCTCCCTGTCACAGTCGCCGAATGACGGATGCGGTGGTGTTGGGTGCGAGCATGGGCGGGCTGCTGGCGGCACGGGCGCTGGTCGGCTCCTACGACCGGATCACGGTGGTCGACCGGGATCCACTTCCGGCGGACGTCGGGCATCGGCGTGGTGTGCCGCAGGCCAGGCACTTCCACACCATCCTCCTGCGCGGCAAGGAGGCGCTCGACGACATGTTCCCCGGGCTGACCGGCGAACTGGTCGCTGCGGGCGCGATTCCGGTCGGGTTCAACGCCGATGCGCGCTTCGTCCTCGCCGGCCACACCATGGTGCGCGCGGTCACCGGGGCGTCGGACATCCAGGCGACGCGGCCGATGCTCGAAGGCGCGGTCCGCGCACGGCTCGCCGACCTGCCCGGCGTGAAGCTCGTGCCCGGCTGCGACGTGCTCGGCCCGGTCGTCGAGCACGGTCGGGTGACCGGTGTGAGGGTCAGCCGTGACGGCACGGAGGAGGTGCTGCGGGCCGACCTCGTGATCGACGCGATGGGCAGATCGGGACGCGCCAGATCGTGGCTGGCATCCCTCGGCCTGCCGACACCCGCCGAGGACCGGATCGACGTCAACATGCTCTACGTGAGCCGGTTGGTCCGCCCGGCCACGCCGTTCCGGGACAAGCTGGTGCTCGTGGGCCCGGTGCCCGGCCGGCCGACGGGGTTCGCGTTCGCCGCGCAGGAGCACGGCCAGTGGATGGTGACCCAGGTCGGCATGGCGGGCGACCACCCGCCGACCGACGAGTCGGGCTACCTGGCGTTCCTCAAGCGGTCCGCGCCGCCGGACGTGCTGGACGCCGTCGCCGCCTCCGAACCGCTCACCGAGATCCGCACGCATCGGTTCCCGGCCAGCCTGCGCCGCCGCTACGAACGGCTCCGGCGGTTCCCGCCCGGCCTGCTGGTGTTCGGTGACGCGATGTGCAGTTTCAACCCGATCTACGGCCAGGGCATGACGGTCGCGGCACTGGAATCCGAAGCGTTGCGCAAGTGCCTGCGAGACGGCGAAACCGACCTGGCACAACGGTTCTTCCGCGCCGCGGGCAAGATCATCGACCCGGTGTGGCAGCTCAACGCGCTCGGTGACCTGGCGCTGCCGGAGATCACCGGCCACCGGTCGGTGTCGACCAAGGTGCTGAACCGGTACGTCGCCCGGATGCAACGGGTCGCCGAGCACGACCCGGTGGCCGCCACCGCGTTCATCCGCACGATCGGCCTGCTCCAACCGCCGTCCGCGATCCTGCGCCCCGACGTGCTGGCCCGCGTCCTGATCGGCGGCCTGCGCCGCAGCTGAGCCTCGCCGCACCCGACCGGCCGGGGGGGAGTGAGCGGGCCGGAAGTGGGTGGCCCGCGAGCAGGTGAGTCTGAGGTGGCCGCTGAACGGCTACCTTGGTGACCATGCTGCTGCCGTCCGCGATGCTCGCGGTGAGCGCTGTTTTCGTGACCGCCGGTGTGATCGGTCGCCGGGTGCAGCCGCGCAACCGGATCGGGTTGTTGTTCGTGCTCGTCGGTGTCGGCTGGTTGCTCGACTACACGATCGACGACGGGTCGTTCCTGGTGTTGCTGGCCTGCAAGCTGTGGCCTGCGGTGCTCGGGCACGCGTTGCTGGCGTTCCCGACCGGCAGGCTGCGCACGGGACCGCGGCGGTCGGCCGTGGCCGCCGGGTACGGCCAGAGCCTGGTGTTGGGCGTGGCGTTCGAGTTCGAGCGCCAACCGTGGGCGGCGGCGGTCATCGGGGCCGAGACGGCGGTCACCGCGGTCATCGGGCTGTCCATGCTGGGCCTGCAACTGCACCGCTGGCGGGTCAGCAGCATGGCGCAACGGCGGACGCTCACCGCGATGCTCGGCGCGGCGGCGGTGGCGATCACCGCGTTCGTGGTGTGGGAACCGGTGGAACGCGCGGGCCTCGAACCGCCGCTGGTGGTGCTGATGCTGGCGTTGAGCGGCATCCCGTTCGCCTACCTGGCCGGGTTGCTGCGCCGCCGGATGGACCGCGGCGAGGTGGCCGACCTGGTGGTGCGGCTCAGCGGTGACAGCAGGCACGACGGGGTGCAGGAGGCGCTGGCCGCCACGCTGCACGACCCGGGCCTGCGGGTGGCGTACTGGGTGGCCGAGCAGGAGCGGTACGTGGACGTGGACGGGCGGCCGGTCGCCCTGGACTCCGTGCACACCAGGGTGGATCGGGGTGGCGCGCCGGTCGCCGTGCTGCTGCACGACCCCGTGCTGGACCTGGAACTCGTGGACGCCGCGTGCGCCGCCGTCGGCCTGGCGCTGGAGAACGAACGGCTCACCGCCGAGCTGCGCGCCAAGGTCAGGCAGCTGGCCGAGTCCCGGGCGAAGGTGTTGCGGGCGGCCGAGGACGGGCGGCGGAGGCTGGAGCGCGACCTGCACGACGGCGTCCAGCAGCGGCTGCTGTCGGCGGTGATGACGCTGGGCTTGGCGGAGACCGTGCCGGCGGAACGCGCGCGGGCGCTGGCCGCCGAGGCCAAGCAGGCGGTGCTGGCGACCATCGAGGACGTGCGCGCGGTGTGCCACGGCATTCACCCGCCGGTGCTGGCCGAACGGGGCCTGCAGGGCGCGGTCCGCGAGCTGACGGCGTTGGCGGAGCCGAGGGTCGACCTGACGCTGGACCTGCCGGAAGCGGTGCCGCCGCTGGTGGAGACGACCGCGTACTACGTTGTCGCCGAAGCGCTGGCGAACGTCACCAAGCACGCCGAAGCGTCCCGGACGAAAGTCGTGATCCGCGGCGCGGACGGGCGGCTGGTCGTGGAGGTGGACGACGACGGGCGCGGGGGAGCGGACCCGGTGCACGGCACGGGCCTGCGCGGCCTGAGCGAACGGGTGGAAGCGAACGGGGGGACGATGCGGGTGGTCAGCGCGGCGGAGACGGGCACGAGCCTGCGGGTGGTGCTGCCGTGCGGGTCGTGATCGCGGAGGACTCGACGCTGCTGCGCGAAGGGCTCGCGCGGCTGCTCGCCGAGGCCGGTTTCGAGGTGGTGGCGGCGGTGGAGGACGCGCCGTCGCTGGTGGCGTCGGTGGACGAGCACCGGCCCGACGTGGCCATCGTGGACATCCGGATGCCGCCGACGCACACCGACGAGGGGCTGCGGGCGGCGGTGGCGTTGCGGCGGCAGTACCCGGCGACCGGTGTCCTCGTGCTCTCGCAGTACGTCCGGGTCAGCTACGCGGCCGAGCTGCTGGACGCGGGCGCGGACGGCGTCGGCTACCTGCTCAAGGACCGGGTGTCGGACCTGGCCGAGTTCACCGCCGCGATCCGCCGGGTCGGCTCGGGCGGTTCGGCGTTCGACCCGGACGTGGTGAGCCGGCTGCTGGTGCGGCGGCGCGACGACAGCGACGACCGGCTGACCGAGCGGGAACGGGCCGTGCTCGCGCTGATGGCGGAAGGGCGCACCAACCAGGCCATCGCGCAGCGGCTGTACATCGCCGAGCGGACCGTGGAGAAGCACTGCACCAGCATCTTCACCAAGCTGGACCTGTCCGCGAGCCCGCACGACCACCGCCGCGTGCTCGCCGTCCTGCGCTACCTCAACGCCTGAAAGGTGCGGTTAACCGCACCACGCGGTAGAGGTGGCACGATTCCGGCGCACACCTCGCCGACGCCACGCTTGCCCCATGACACTGGGGCGCGAAGTACAAGTCGACGCGGTGGCCGGGGGTTCGACGACGAGCGGACGACCCCGGGCCGGCTACCGCACGGACCTGATCACGGTGCTGCTCGGGACCTGGTTCTCGATCGGCCTGTTCCTCGACGCGTGGGCGCACTCGAACGTGCCCGAGCTGGAGTCGTTCTTCACGCCGTGGCACGCGGTGTTCTACTCGGGGTTCGCCGCGACCGGCGCGTGGATCCTGTGGGTGCTGTGGGGCAACTACCAGCGGGGCAGGCGCGGGCTGGACGCGGTGCCGGTCGGCTACGGCCCGGCGGTGCTCGCGCTGCCCGTGTTCGCCGCGGCGGGTGTCGGCGACTACCTGTGGCACACGTTCATCGGCATCGAGCAGGGCATCGACATCCTGTTCAGCCCGACGCACCTGGTGCTGATCTCGACCATGATCATGATCCTGACCACGCCGCTGCGCACGCTGTGGAGCGACCGGGACGTGGTCAGCCCGTCGTTCCGGCGGTTCCTGCCGGCCGGGCTGGCGCTGGCGTTCGCGACCTCGCTGGTGCTGCTGTTCGCGAGCTTCGCCGACGCGTCCGGCTACACCGGCGAGCAGGTGATCAGGGCGTTCACCTTCGAGAAGGGCGCGGGCGGCTCCGGTCGGGCGGACGACCTGGCCGCCGCGATCGTGCTCACCAACATCATCATGATCATGCCCCTGCTGCTGGCCGCACGCCGGTTCCGGCTGCCGTTCGGCACGGCGACCACGCTGGCGGTCGTGGTGATGGGCCTGAGCACCGCGACGGCCGCCTACACGAATATGAGCACGGCCATCGGGTTCATCGTGTCCGGCGTGGTGATCGACGTGCTGCTGCGCAAGCTGCGGCCGTCGGAGGAGCGGCTCAAGGAGTACCGGATCTTCGGCGCGGCGGCCTCGTTCGTCACGTGGGCGGTGTACTTCGCGTCGGCGATCATCGACCAGGGCACGACGCCGAGCGTCACCGAGATGTGGACCGGGGCGCCGATCATGGCCGCGCTGCACGGCCTGCTGATGGCGGTGGTGCTCGTGCCGACCGTCCGCCGGTGAGGGCGCTGCTGCTCGCCCTCGTCCTGCTGGTCGCCACCGCGACCCCGGCCGACGCGCACGCCGGCGGCCTCACGCCGCAGGACCACTTGAGCGAGGTCACCGGGATCGACCCGCCGCTGCCCGGCGTGACCGCGGCGATGGTCAACCACGGCACCCAGTTGGAGGTCCGCAACGGGGGCACGGACCCGGTCACGGTCGGCGGGGCCGACGATGGGACCCGAGTCGGCGGGGCCGACGATGGGACCCGAGTCGCCGACCACGTGATCGGACCGGGCGAGACCTACCGCTTCCGCGACGAGCGCACCACCGCGCCGCACTGGGAAATCCCGCTCGGCACGTCGGTGATCAAGGGCCGGGTGGACGTCACGCCGGGCCCGAACCCGTTGTGGTGGCTGCTGATCACGCTCGCGCTCGCCCTCGGCGGCTACTTCCTGGGCAGGCGACGGGCACTGCTCGCGGTCGGCGTGGTCGTGGTGACGGCGGGGCACGTCTGGCACGCGGTCGGCTCGACGCTCGCCGTGACGGGCCAGTCGTTCGTGCCGCTGCTGCTCGGCGCGAGCGGCGTGGGCCTGGTCGCGTGGCCCCTGACCGTCGTCGCCGTGGTGGCGGCCGTCCGGCGCAAGCCCGCGACCGCGTTCGTGGCGGCCGTCGTCGGCGCGATGCTGGTGGTGGCGGGGATACCGGATTTCGACAGCTTCCGGTTCTCCCAGCTGCCGTTCGCCGGTCCGGCCGAGGTGGACCGGCTGCTCGTGGCACTCACGCTCGGCGGCGGGCTCGGCCTGGCCGCGGGCGGATTCGACTACCTGAGAAGGACTGGTTCCACCCCATGAGGACCCTCTTCGCCCTGTTGTTCGCGTTGCTCGCGGGCTGTTCGTCCGCGCCGCAAGCCCCGCCCCCGGCCGAACCGCTGGTGCTGCGGCTGTCGGTCGACCAGGCGTCGCCGCAGCGGGTGGAGGCCGTGCGCGGGCAGGCCGTCGAGCTGACCGTCACCAGCGAGGAACCGGTGGACGTGCACGTGCACGGCGTCGACGTGCTGGCCAAGGCCGAGCGCGGGAAACCGGCCGTGCTGGAGTTCACCGTGGACCGGACGGGCACGTTCGACGTGGAGGCGCACCCCGACACGCTGCTCGTGCAACTGGTGGTGCGGTGACCGCTCTCGCCCACGGCGTCGGCGCCCGGCACGACCTGCCGCTGCCGCTGGACCTGGTGCTGCAGGGCGCGGCGGTCGCGCTGCTGGCGTCGTTCCTGGCGCTGGGTCTGCTGTGGACGAAGCCCCGGTTCACCGCCGCCGAGCCGGGTCCCGACCGCGACCGGTGGCCGGTGCGGCTGCTGGTCGCGGTCGGGCTGGCGCTCGTGCCCGCGCAGGCGTGGCCGCACCTGGTGTTCGTGCTGCTGTGGGTCGGCGTGGCGGTGCTGTCGATGCTGCTCGGGCCGGTGTGGCGGGTGCTCAACCCGCTGCGCCTGGCCGCCCTCGCCACGCTCGGCCGCGCCTACCCGGAACGGCTGGGCCACTGGCCCGCCGCGCTCGGCCTGCTCGCGTTCACCTGGGTCGAACTGGTGACGCCGGACGCGCTGCCGTGGTTCCTGGTCGGGTACGCGGTGGTGAACGTCGCGGGCGGTGTGGTGTTCGGCCGCACCTGGTTCGAGCACGCCGACGGGTTCGAGGTGTTCTCGACGCTGCTGGGCAGGCTGTCGCCGCTGCGCGGCAACCCGTTCCGCGCGCTCGTCGCCACGCCCGTGCGGCCCGGCCTGGTCGCGGTGGTGGCCGTGCTGCTCGGCTCGACCGCGTTCGACAGCATCGGCTCCACCCCGACCTGGGAACGGCTGTCCGTGCCGGACACCGCCGGGCTGGTGGCGGCCGTGGCGCTGGTCGCGGGCAGCTACCTGCTCGCGTGCCGGTCGTTCGGCGGGCAGCTCGCCCACTCGATGGTGCCGATCGTGGCCGGGTACGTCGTGGCGCACTACTTCTCGCTGCTGGCCGTGGAGGGCCAGCGCGCCGTCGCACTGCTGTTCGGTGCCACCGGCTTCGAGCCGGACGACACCCTCGCCTCACCCGTCCTGGTGGCGTCGGTGCAGGTGGGCGCGGTGCTGGCCGGGCACCTGCTGGCGGTGGTGTCCGCGCACGACCGCACCTTGCGGCTGCTGCCCCCGAGCAAGCACTTGACCGGTCAGGTCCCGTTGCTGGTGCTCATGGTCGGCTACACCTCCGGTGGTTTGGCCCTGCTGTTCGCGGGTTGAGCTATTACCCTGGGAGACGGCGACGGTCTGTCGTGACGCAAACCCCTCGATCGGGCTAGGTAATTAGCTCGATAGGCTGGATTTCACCGCAGTTCAGCGGCTTCGCACCGGCGTTCATCGTGGTGCGAGGTGAGTGTGTCACCTGACAGATTGGCGTTTCCCGGCACTCGGATGAACGTTCTTCTCACCGGATCGGGTCGATCACTAGCTTGCGTGTGAGTGAAATCGGCGGATCTGTGGAATTCATCCGAGGGACGAAAGGGTGTCGATGAGCATTTACCTCACAGGTCTGCTGTGGGTCGGCGGCGCGGCCGTCGTGGCCGCCGTCATGGCTTACTTGATCCGCCGGTACGGCGAGCTGGAAGGCCGTTCGGCGAACAACGAGGCCGCGGGCCAGGTGTTCACGATCGTGGGCGGCCTGCACGCGGTGCTGGTGGCGTTCGTGCTCATCGCCCTCTTCGACGCCGTCAACCAGGCGGGTGACGCCGCGTACCGGGAGGCGGACGGGCTGGTCGCCGCCACGTGGGCCAGCGACACGCTGGGCGGTGGCGCCGGTGCCGAGGTGCGCGAGCTGTCCCGCGCGTACGCGCAGACCGTGATCGACGACGAGTGGCCGGGCATGGTGGCCGGCACGTCGTTCGAGTCGAGCGGCTGGTCGCAGCTCGACCGGCTGCGGCAGGTCGTGGCCGAGGCGCCCGCGGACGACGAGTGGCAGGTCGACCGCAAGACCGAGGCCGCGAACCAGCTGTGGCAGGTGTACCAGGCCAGGCAGGAACGGCTGGACGCGGCCGGTGGCGGGGTCAGCTCGGTGGTGTGGTTCGTGCTGATCGCGGGCAGCGTGCTGGCCGTCGGCCTGCCGCTGCTGTTCGGCGGACCGCGGATCCGCACGCACGTGCTCATCGTGGCCACCCTCGCCGCGACCATCACGCTGCTGCTGTACGCGACCTACCAGCTGCAGAACCCGTTCGGCGGTGGCGCCGGGGTGAGCCCGGACGCGTTCGAGGCCGCCGTGGAGCGATTCGGATGATCGAAGCGTTCGAGCAGGTCGTGTGCACCGTCATCCAGGTCGAGGCGGGGGCCCACGGCCCCTCGACCGTCTTCCGGGTGCGGTTCCCGTCCGGCGAGACGGCTTCGCTCACCACCCTCGACGTGCGGCTGAACGCGATCGGCTTCTCCGCCCGGCAGAACCTCGTCTACGGCGTGGACCAGCGCGGCAGGCTCGTCGCCCTCGACCGGACCGGCCGGGTGGTCGGCAAGCCGACGCGCCCGTCACCCGTGCTGCTGCACGCGACGGCGGGCGCGGTGGTGGGCGAGCGGCTGGTCGTGCGGTCCGGGCCGTGGCTGCACTCGGTCGACATCGACCCGGGCAGCCCGACCTACGGGCTCGTCGTGCACGAGGCGTGGCTGTGGCCGTGGCACGGGGTGACGGTCGACGACTTCGACCTCAACCCGGCCGACGGCCTGCTCTACGGTGTCGCCACGCGCGAGCACGGTCACGGCGTGGTGGTCAGCATCGACCCGCGCACCGGCAGGACGAGGCCGGTGCCCGGGGTCGGCCGGCTGCCCGGTGGCGGCGGCTACGGCGCGGTGACGGTGGCACCGGACGGGGCGCTCTACGCCACCAACAACCGGCACGGCGGTCGCAGCACGTTGTGGCGGGTGGCCTTGGACGGCTCCGGCGTGGTCACCGAGATCTCGTCGCGCCAGGCCCTGCACACCATCGACTCGTCGGGCTGCCTGCCGGACATCCCCACGCCGACCACCACCCCCACCACGACAACCACCACCCCAACGACCACGACGACAACAACCACCACCACTCCACCGACGACGACGACCACCACCACACGCACCACGACGACAACCCCCAGCCCGCCGACGACAATCACCACCACCACGACGACCCCGCCACCACAACCGACAACCACACCACCTCGAATCACCACCACCACGACGACGACCACGATCCGCCCGGCACCCGCGGTCCCGCCGCCGAACATCCCGCCGCCGCGGATCACCCCGCCACCCGCGCCGCCGCCACCCCCGCCGCCGGAGCTACCGGTGCCGCCGGAACCGCCCCAGCCGCCACCGCCGGCCGACATCGAGGTGCCGGACCGGCGGGTGGAGACGTTGGCGCCGACCAACAACGCCGTCCGCGACCAGCGCCGCTGGGGCCTGGCCGTGATGATCCTGATCCTGGCCGCGGGCGCCCTCGCCCGCCAAGCCGCGAGCAGGCGGCGGTAACCCCGGGTCAGACGGCCAGCATCCGGCGCACCTCCTCGTCGTGCAGCTCCGCCGCGGCGCCCGCGTGCACGACCTCGCCCGCGTCCATCACCACGAAGCTGTCGGCCAGCCGCACCGCGAAGTCCAGGTACTGCTCCACCAGCAGCACGGTCAGCCCGGCCTCCCGGTGCAGCCGGTCGATCGCCGCCTCGATCTCGTCGATCACCGACGGCTGGATGCCCTCGGTCGGCTCGTCCAGCAGCAACAACCTCGGTCGGGTGATCAACGCCCGCGCGATCGCCAACTGCTGCCGCTGCCCGCCGGACAGCAACCCGGCCGGCCGCTTGAAGAACTGCCGCAACGCCGGGAACACGTCCAGCGCCTCGTCCACCGCCGCCGGGTCCCGGTGCGCGGTGGCCTCCACCGTGACCTGGAGGTTCTCCCACACCGTCAGCTGCGGGAACGAGACGTGGCCCTGCGGCACGTACGCCATGCCCGCCCGCACGCGCTGGTGCGTCGCCATCCGCGTGATGTCCCTACCGTCGAACGTGATGCGACCGGCCGTGGGCGTCAACGTGCCCATCACGGTCTTGAGCAACGTCGTCTTGCCGACCCCGTTGCGCCCCATCACGCACACCAACGACCCGGTGGGCACCTCCAGCCCCACGCCAAACAGCACCCGCGCCCGCCCGTAGGAAACGTCCACCCCGGACACCGACAGCATCACGTCACCGCCTTCCCCTTGGCCCGCCCCAGGTACACCTCGCGCACCCGCGGGTCCTCCTGCACCTCGGCGACCGAACCCTCGCGCAGCACGTGCCCCTGGTGCATCACGGTGACCTTGCGCGCGTACCGTCGCAGGAACTCCATGTCGTGCTCCACCACGACCACCGTGTGCGTCGAAGCGATCCGGTGCAGCAGCTCACCGGTCCGCTCCCGTTCCGACCGGCTCATGCCCGCCACCGGCTCGTCCAGCAGCAACAGCTTCGGCCGCTGCACCAGCAGCATCCCGATCTCCAGCCACTGCCGCTGGCCGTGCGACAGCACACCGGCGGGCCTGTCCGCCAACGCCGTCAGGTCCGCCGCCTCCAACGCCGAGGCCACCGCGTCGGACACCCCGCGCCGCCGCCGCAGCAACGACCGCAGCGGCAGTCGGAAGCTGTCCGCGAGGTCCAGGTTCTCCACCACGGTCAGCTCTTCGAACACGGTGGCGGTCTGGAACGTGCGGCCGACACCCAGCCGCACGATGTGGTGCTCACGCCGACCCACCAGCTCCCGGCCGCCGAACCGCACGCTGCCCGCCGCCGGCTTGGTCAGCCCGGTCACCACGTCGATCAACGTCGTCTTGCCCGCGCCGTTCGGCCCGATCAGGAACCGCAGCTCGCCTTCCTCGACGGTGAAGTCCAGCCCGTCGAGAGCAGCGAAACCGTCGAACACCACGCGCAGCCCGCGCACCTCCAGCAGTGCCGTCACGCCGTCACCTCCACCGGTTCGCGCCCGAACCGGTGCCGCACCGAGTCGACCACGCCCGCCAACCCCTTCGGCGCGAGCACCAGCACCAGCACGAACAGCCCGCCCTGCAGGTACAGCCAGCCCTCGGCGAAGTCCTCGCTGAACAACGTCTTGGCGTAGTTGACCGCGATCGCACCGGCGATCGCGCCCGCCAGCACGAACCGCCCGCCGACCGCCACGCCGACCAGCAGCTCCAGCGACGGCACGATCCCGAGCAGCGCGGGGGAGATGATGCCGACGACGGGCACGAACAACGCGCCCGCCAGTCCCGCCATCACCGCCGAGACGGTGAACGTGATCGTCTTGACCAGGGCCGGGTCGTAGCCGAGGAACCGCACCCGGTCCTCGCCGTCGCGCACCGCCACCAGCAGCCGCCCGAACCGGCTGCGCACCAGCAGCTTCGCCACCAGGAACGTCACACCCAGCACCAGCGCCGCGATCGCGTACACGGCCCGCTGCCCGTTCGGGTCGGTGAGGTCCAGCCCGAAGAACCCGGTGATGTTCGTCATCCCGTTCGTGCCGCCGGTCAACCCCTGCTGCCCGACCAGCAGGATCACGAACGCCGCCGCCAGCGCCTGGGACAGGATCGCGAAGTACGCGCCGCGCACCCGCTGCCGGAACACCAGCAGCCCCAGCAGGAACGCGACCAGGCCGGGCACCAGCACCACCGCCGCCAGCGCGAACACCGGGTTGCCGAACGGTTTCCACAGCGCGGGCAGTTCCTCGACCCCGCTCCACACCATGAAGTCCGGCAACCCGGCCGGCCCGGCTTCCTGCAGCTTCAAGTACATGGCCATCGCGTAGCCGCCGAGGCCGAAGAACACGCCCTGTCCCAGCGTCAGCATCCCGCCCTGACCCCAGGCCAACGCGATGCCGACCGCGACGATCGCGAAGCACAGGTACTTCGCCAGCAGCCCGAGGCGGAACGGCGACAGCGCCAACGGTGCCAACGCGAGCAGCACCACGCACACCACGAGGGAGATGCGACCCCACGTCATACCAACGCCCTCCCCTTCAGCACGAACATGCCCTGCGGCCGGACCTGGAGGAACGCGATGATCGCCACGAACACCAGCACCTTCGCCAGGCTGGCGTCCGTCCAGAACTCCAGGTAGCCGTTGAGGAAGCCGAGCGCGACCGCCGCCAGCACCGCGCCGCGCAACTGGCCCAGCCCGCCCGCGACCACGACCAGGAACGCGTCAACGATGTAGAAGGTGCCCAGGCTCGGGCCGACCGGGCCGACGAGCGTCAACGCGACACCCGCCACCCCGGCCAGCCCCGAGCCGAGCAGGAACGTGAACCGGTCCACCCGACCGGTGGCGATGCCGCTGTACGCGGCCAGCTCCCGGTTCTGCACCACCGCCCGCATCCGGCGACCGGCGGGCAGCCTGGTCAGGTACAGCCACACCCCGACCACGCACACCACGGCCAACCCGATGATGAACACCCGGTTGTAGGGCAGTCGGAGGCCGAGCACGTCCACGCCACCGACCAACCAGCCCGGTGCCGTCACCTGCACGTTGGGCGCGCCGAAGAGGTCACGCGCCAGCTGTTGCAGCACCAGGCTCACGCCCCAGGTCAGCAACAGCGTGTCCAGCGGCCGGCCGTAGAACCGCCGGATCAGCGACCACTCCAGCAGCAGCCCCATCAGCCCGGCCACCGCGAGCGCGACCGGCAGCGCGATCAGGAACGACTGGCTGGTGACACCCTGCAACAGGAACGCGGTGTACGCGCCCGCCATGATGAACTCGCCGTGCGCCATGTTGATCACGCCCACCGACGATCGCGCACCGCCCCTCGTCCTACGTTCGGTGGCGAAAACGGATCGGGGGGCGGACATGGGTAGGCGGATCGCGTCGCTGGACGTGTTGCGCGGGGTGGCGATCCTGGGCACGTTCGGGACCAACGTGTGGGCTTTCACGCACCCGCAAGGGGTGACGGGTTTCCTGGCCGACTTCGGCTCGGGCGCGGGTGGCACCGTGACGGCGTTGCTGCAGCTGATCACGAACGGCAAGTTCCTGGGGCTGCTTTCGATCATGTTCGGCATCGGCCTGGCCATCCAGCACCGCTCCGCCGTGCGGCGGGGACAGCGGTGGCCCGGCTGGTACCTGTGGCGCTCGGCGCTGCTGCTGTTCGAGGGCCTGCTGCACTACGTGCTGGTGTTCGAGTTCGACGTGCTGATGTTCTACGCCGTGGTGTCCGTGCTGGTCGCGTACCTGGTGGGGCGCGGCCCACGCGTCCAGGTCGCGTGGATGGCGGTGCTGGGTTCGGTGAACCTGGCGATCGTCGGCCTGATCACGCTGGCGCTGCTGATCGGCGGCACGACCGCCGGCGACCCCGGCTTCGTGCTGACCACGGACAGCTGGTGGGATTGTGTGCGGGCCAGGGTCGAGCACCTCGCGGTGTTCCGCGCCGAGGGTTTCCTGGTGCTGCCGTTGAGCGGGCTGCTGTTCCTGGCCGGTGTGCGGCGGTTCCAGGCCGGTGCGCTGGAGGACTCGGCGCGGGGCGCCCGGATCCAGCGGCGGCTGGTGGTGTGGGGCCTCGGGCTCGGCGTGCCGCTGAACGTCACCACCACGCTCGCCGGCGGTGACTGGTTCGCCGTCGACCGGTACGTGTGCGCGCCGCTGGTCGCGTTCGGCCTGCTCGGCGCGATCACCGCGCTGGTCAACCGGATGCGGGCCGAGCCGGGACGGGTGCGCCGGGGCGTCACCGCGGTCGGCCGGTCGGCGATGAGCTGCTACATCGCCCAGAACCTGCTCGCGTCGGTGCTGTGCTACCAGTGGGGCCTCGGCCTGGCACAGCGGTGGGGCCACCTCGGACCTTGGTTCACCGGTGCCGTGTGGCTGCTGGTCGCGGTCCTGCTGGTGGTGGGTGCCTCGTGGTGGATGCGGCGGTTCGAGCGCGGCCCGGTGGAAACCGCGTGGGACTGGGCTTACCGCGTGCCGCAACGACGGTCGGTCCCGGTCTCGGGAGTGGCGGACCGGGTCAGGTGATCCACGTCCGGTCCACCGCCCACCAGGCGCCGGCGGCCAACACCCCGCCGGCGCCGAGGGCCGCCGCGGTGGCCCACTCGGTGCTCGCCAGGAGGCCCAGTGCCGCGTAAACCCCGCCACCGACCGCGCTGAACCGCCCCACCAACCTCAGGACCGCGTTCCTCGTCGCGGTGGAAGCCTTGGGTGGCGTTCTCCCTGGCCCCAATCCGATGGCCTCCCCGTGGTCGCGAGCCCAGACCCAGACCTCCGACCCCTTCCGGCGCGACCCTTGCGGCGCGAGCCCTGCCAGGAACCGCCTGTCCCCGCTCAGCACGGGTGACCGCACAGTGCTCGCGATCGTCTGGTAGGTCTTCCCGTCATCGACGCCGCGCAGCTCCAAGCCGTGCCACCCGTCGCAGATCAGGACGTTCAGCTCCGGCCCGAACGCGACCGGACCGAGGTGGGTCGGGTCGCCGAGGCGCGCGGAGGCGGCCATCTCCCAGGTGTCGGTGCGCCACACCGCGACGGTGTCCGCCGACGCCGCGGCCAGCACCAGCCCGTACCGCACCGCGGCGACCCGCACGCCGCGGAGGGTCGTGGAACCGAGCCGCGTCCAGGTCCGGGTGTCCCACAGCTCGATGCGCCCGTCGTCCGTCGCGACCACGAGTCGCGGGGTGTCGGGGCAGAACCGGGCGTCGCGGACCGCGCGGAAACGCGGCTCGTCGAGGGCCTGCCAGTGCTCACCGGTGGCGTGGAAGATCGTGGTGGTGCGCTGCGCGGTGACCGCCAGCAGCGTGCCGTCGTGGTCGAAGCCCACGTGGTCGACGGGCTCGGTGAAGGGGATGGCGGCCAGTGGTTCCCACGTCGCGGTTCTGAACAGGGTGAGGCGCCCGGAACCCGAGACCACGACCAGGCGGTCGTCGGGACTGAACGCGAGGATCCCGACGTGGTCGTGGGGCAAGTCGAAGATCGTCCGCCAACCGTCGGTGCTCCACACCCGGGTGCCGGCGGCCAGCATGGACGAGTCGTGGCTGAACACCACCCGGGAGTGCCCGCGTCCGACGACGCCCGAGGCGTGGAACTCCGGCGCGGTCCGCCGGAGCAGCATGCGGATCAACCGACCGGCCTCCTCCGTGGCCGGCGGCCCGCTGTCCGGAGGTGCCGGGGCCGCTGGTGCGGGCATGGTGGCTGCTGGTGCGGGCGTGGTGGCCGTGGCGGGTCGGGCCGACGTCCCGGGCGAAGGGGAGAGGGCGTGGTCGGCGCGCTCCTCCAGCGCGCGCAGGGCCGCGAGGGAGATCGGGTCCCCGGCCTGGGCGCGGTCGTCCAGTATCCGCAGGCCGGCCCGGCGGAAACCGTCCTCCGGGCTGCGCAGCAGCCGGCGCAGCTCGTCCGGCAGCCCGGCGGGCAGCGGCGTGCCCGCGTAGGCGATCCGCAGGTCGCCGGACAGCGTTCCGCTGCTCGTCGGCGTCTGGTCGGGGTTCGTGCGGCGCACGCGGTCGTAGACGTAGCCGTAGAGGTCGCGGACGCTGATCTCGCCGTCGTGGTCGAGGTCGGCGTCGCCGGTCCGCAGGCCGTCGATGATCGCCTTCGTGAAGACGGACGGCTCAGCGCGGTCGTCGACGTGCTCGCCGACCGGCTCGTAGGCGTACTGGATGTGCGTGGACGCGGTCATGACCGCGCAGCCCCGCCCTTCCGTGAGCTGCTGGACGACGTCGACGTCCTCGGTCGCACGCGGCAGCATCCCGCTGGGGAAGGCTCCGCCGTAGCAGCAGTCGAGCCACACCACGACCTGTCCGGCCAGGCTGTCGTCGATCTGCCTGCGGACGAACGCCGCGTCCAGCGAGGTGGTCGCGAGCACGGTGCGCCGGGTGTCGGTGGTGACGAAGTGCAGGTCGCCGAGCCGCGCCTTGACCCCGTGACCGGAGAGGTAGAGCAGCACGAGGTCGTCGCGCCCGGCTTGGCCGAGCACCGTCTCGACGCGCTCGCGGACCTGCTGGACGGGCTCGTTGACCAGCACCTCGGTGTCGAAGCCGCCGATCGCCGGGTCGCTCAGGACCGCGTCCAGTTCGGCGGCGTCGAGGCGCGGCGCGCGCAGGGCACCGAAGGTCGGATCGCGGTAGGTGTCGGTGGCGATCAGCAACGCTCGGCGCATAGGACGAGATTAGGGAGCCCAGCTCCCGGTTGTCGCGATTCGCATCGCGATCACCGGAACGGGCTCACGACGCTGACACCTACGCTTCCGGCATGAGTCCTCTCGACGTGGACACCAGGGTGCTGCGGTACTTCGTGGCCGTGGCCGAACGGTTGAGCTTCACCGCGGCGGCCCGTGACCTCTACGTCTCGCAACCCGCGTTGAGCAGGCAGATCAGGCAGTTGGAGGCCGATCTCGGCGTCGAGCTGTTCGTGCGGACCGGGCGGGAGGTCCGACTGACGGCCGCGGGCGGTGAGCTGCTGCCGTCGGCCCGGAAGGCGCTGGACGACTGGCGCGACGCGGTGCGGGTGGTGCGGTCGGTGGCGGCGGCCGAGGCGAACGTGCTGCGGGTCGGGTTCGTCGTGTCGGGCGGTGGCAGCGTGGCGCGGCGGGCCCGGGCGGCGTTCGCCGAGCAGCGGCCCGACGTGACGGTCGAGCCGAAGCGGTGCGACTGGGGAGCCGAGCCGGACGCCTTGCGGCAAGGGCTGGTCGACGTGGCGTTCGTGTGGCTGCCCGCGGACACCGACGGCCTGCGCGCCCACGTGGTGGCGACCGAGGCCCGGTACGTCGCCCTGGCCCGTGACCACCCGTTGACGGCACGGGAGTCGGTTGGCATCGCGGACCTGCGCGACGAGCCGCTGATGTGGACGCGCAAGGCGCCGAAGGAGTGGGTCGACTGGTGGGCGGTCAACCCGCGGCCGGACGGCGGGGAACCCGTGTGGGGACCGGAGAACGACAACGTGGACGAGATGCTGGAGCACGTCGCGACCGGTGCGGCGGTGTGCTTCGGCCCCGAGTCGATGGCGGCCTACTACGCGCACCCCGACCTGGCGTGGCGGCCGGTCACCGACATCGAGCCGCTGCGGATCGCGATCGCGTGGGTGTCGGAGACCGTCAACCCGGTGGTGCACGCCTTCGTGGCCGCCACGGTGCGGCTGAGCAGCGCAACCTAGAAGAACCCTGACACTGTTATGGTTTGCGGGCCGACTGGGGGAGTTGCCGTGGCTGACGTTTCCGAGCAGTGGCCCGTGGTGCGGGACGTGCTGTCCGAAGTGACCGGGCGGTTCGCGGACCTGGTCCGCTCCGCCGAGCCGAGCGCGCTCGCCACCCCCGACTGGACCGTGGCCGACACGGCGGCGCACGTCGTCGCCATCGCCTCCATCTACACCACGTTGCTGGCACCGGACGGCGCCGAGGTCGCCGATCCCGTCCTCGCCGCGCGCATCCCCGCCGTCACCGTGGACACCGTCGCCGACCTGAACGACCTGGCACTGCGGCGGTTCACCGAACGCGACCCCGCCACGCTCGCCGCGACACTGCGGTCGATGGTGGCCACGATCCTCGAGACGACCGCGGGCACCGACCCGGACCGGACGGTGCCGTGGCTGGGCGACTCCCGGGTGCCGGTCGCGGGCGTGCTCGCCCACCTGGTCAACGAACAGCTCGTCCACGGGTGGGACATCGCCCGCGGCGTCGGCGCGCCGTGGCCGATCCCGGCGCGCGAGGCCGCGGTGTTCTTCGAGCTGTTCATCGTCGGCATGATCCGCAACGACACCGGCGGCGTGCTCGGCGACGTGCCGACCGGCGACCGCCGCATCGCCGTCGCCTTCCGCTCCCGCCACACCACCCCGAGGACGCTCGTGCTGCACCGGGGCCGGGTGTCGCTCGACCCGGACGGGCCGGTCGACGTGCGCCTGACGTTCGACCCGGCCGTGCTGAACCTGGTCCTGTTCGGCCGGGTCAGCCGCACGCGCGCCGCGCTGACCGGCAAGCTGCGCGTCACCGGCCGTCGGCCGTGGCTGCTGCCCGCGTTCCTGTGCACCGTGCGGCTGCCGACGAACGCCGTGCCGCTGTCCACCGACTAGGCGGCGTCTCCTAATTGTGGGAAGCGGTGCGGCAGATCATGAT
>NZ_LWLC01000047.1:0-44167 GCF_001905065.1 Saccharothrix sp. CB00851 | reverse complement strand
ACTCCGAGGCGCACGAGGCGGTCGAGGCGTTCATCCGCGGCGACGTGGACGCGTCCCGGAGCGACCCGACCGAAGGGGATGACCGTGCTTGATCGTTCAGCGGTGGCGGAGCGGATCATCGCGTGGGTCGTGGAGCTGGTGCCCGAGAGCGGCTCGGCGGAACTCACCAGCGACACCGACCTGGCGCGGTTCGCGGGGTTCGACTCCGTGGCGATCCTGCAGTTGCTGGCCCGCGCCGAGAACGAGTTCGACGTGTCGCTCACCGACCAGGACGACGTGATCCGCGCTGCCGGGTCGGTCGGCACCATCGCGGACCAGGTCGTGCGGTGCGCTGCGAACCGCACGGACGTGCCGTGACGCCTCACGTCGTCCGCGCCTCGAACAGCGGGTCTGCGGCGCGAGCGCTGGCGGCCCGCCGCACCGGACGGCCCTTCACCGCGGTGGCGCCGCGGTCGCACCGCCGAGGTGCTCGGACGTGAGCAGGGCGGTGCGGTACCCGGAGTCGCCACTGCGGCGCCGGCACCAACCGGCGTGGCCGTCGCCGGAGGTGTTGACGCGGGTGCTGGAGCGGTTGCGCGAGCTGCCTCCGCTGGTGGACGCTGAGTCGTGCCACGCGTTGTCCGACCGGTTGTCGGCGGTCGCCCGCGGCGAGGCGGTGGTGCTGCAGGCGGGCGAGTGCGCCGAACTGTTCACGGACTCGGCGTCCCCCGTGGTCACGGCCAAGGTCGCGCAGCTGCACGAGCTGTCCGGCAGGCTGCGCGGTAGCGGGCGGCAGGTCGTCCCGATCGGCCGGCTGGCCGGGCAGTACGCGAAGCCGCGCTCGCACCCGACCGAGATGCTGCCCGACGGCACCGAGATCCCGGTCTACCTGGGTGACGCGGTGAACGCGACCGCGCCGACGCACTCGGCGCGGCGTCCGGATCCCGTGCGGCTGCTGGCCGCGTACCGGCACGCGGCACGCGCCCTGCTCGCCATGGGCGACTTGCACACCAGCCACGAGGCGCTGCTCTTGGACTACGAGCACGCCCTGCTCAGGCCGGACCGCGTCCGCGGCGGCTGGTACGCCTCCTCCGCGCACACGGTGTGGATCGGCGAACGCACGCGTGAGCTCGACGGGGCGCACGTCGACTTCGCGGCCGGGATCGGCAACCCGGTCGGGGTGAAGGTCGGTCCGACCGCCACCCCGGGTGACGTGCGCGCGTTGGTCGAGCGGTTGACCGCGGGCCACGCCCCTGGGCGGCTCTGCCTGGTCGTGCGGATGGGGGCCGCCCGGATCGGCCAAAGGCTGCCCGCGCTGGCCGACGCCCTGCGCGATCACGCAGACCGGGTGGTGTGGTTGAGCGATCCCATGCACGGCAACACCACCCGGTCGCCGCACGGGCGCAAGACGAGGATCGTGGAGGTGATGGCGCGGGAGGTCGAGGTCTTCTGCGCGGTGCTGCGCGCGCACGGCGCCCGTCCGGGCGGGCTGCACTTGGAGGTGTCACCGGACGACGTGACCGAGTGCGTCGACCGGCCAGCAGACCTCGTGACCGAACCGGACTTCAGCCGGTACACCTCCGCCTGCGATCCCAGGCTGAACCGGCGACAGGCCAGTGCGTTGGTCGGCCGGTTCGCGGAACTGCTGGCCGCGCAGTGAGGTCTTCGAGCCGGGTGCCGGTCACCGCGGTCAGTCCTCCGAGGTGACCGGCACCTGGTCGTCGGCGAGGTCGACGAGGTCGGCGTGCATCTCGACGAAGGCGCGGGTGATCTTCGACATCAAGACCGCGCAGTGCGGCGGGAGGCTGTCGAGGAGTGCGCCCCAGTCGCGGTGCACCCGGATGTTGAGCTGCATCCACTGCATCAGCACGCGGCCGAGCCGGGTGCCGCGCACCGACGGGTCGCGGGCGAGTGCCTCGGCGATGGTGATCGACCGGCGGACCGGGTCGACCACCGCTCGCCGCTCGTCGCGCGCTCGCGCGGAACCGTCCTCCTCGGCGACCAGCTTGCGGATCGACTGCGCGGTGGAGACCGAGATCCCCGCTGCCGAGGCGATCTCCCGCACGGTGGCCCTCGGGTTCGCGGTGACGAACTCGACCGCGACGCGGCGCCGCTCGCCGGGGTTGGTGGGTCGCCTGCGCCCATCCTGACCCACCCGGAACTCAGGGTCCGGCGCCGTGGCGCCAGACCCCGCTCGGATCGTGCCGATCGTCTTCGCGGACAGCCCGGACAGCGCCGCCAGCTTCCGGTCGGAGTACTGCGGGTACAGGCGGACCAGTCGTTGCGCGGCCTGCCTGCGCTCAGCCCTGCTGAGGGGCAGGCCGTGGCGGGTGTTGCAGTGGACCGACAGCAGGTACGCCGTGCGCGCGTCACCGTCGAACAGTCGGGCGGGGATGTGCTCGTGCCCGAGCTGCTGGGCGGCGCGCAGCCGGTGCGCCCCGTCGATGACGCGCATGGTGGCCCGGTCGACGATGATCGGCGGTAGGTCGTCGATCACCTCCGCCAGCCGCGCGACGTGCTCGGCGTCCACACCGGTCAGCCGCGGCGACTCTCCCGGCACCAGGTCCGCCACGCGCATGAGGCAGGGTGCGCGGCGGTCGAGGCTGCCGAGGTCTCGGGGATCGGTTTCCGGGGATACCCACGTGTTCTCCGCGGTCACGTCCTCGTCGGCGCGGACCGGTCGAACGCTCGTCGGCAAGCGAATCCTCCTCGTGCTCGCGAACCGTTCGCGGTGAGGTCCGGGCGGACCGGCCCACCCTTCTCGGGGAACTGCCACGTGCGCTGGTCCGGTCACCGGACGGCACCCTCCACGACCCGGATGAACCGCCGGTACAGGTCGCGTGACCCGCTTGGCGGGCACGAGTCCTGCCACGGCTTGTTCCGGCCGCTGAAATGCAGGATCGACGCCACTTCCTCGGCGCGCAGGAGCGATTCCAGGCTGACCACCTCCTCGGCGGCGTGGGAGTAGTCCTCCCGGCAGGCCACGATCGACATCGCGAACGTGTTCCACTTCTGGTCCAGACGCAGCCAGTTGTCGTCCGCCGACCAGTTCAACGCGTCCTGGTCGGGGAAGCGGGGCACGTCCGGGTTTTCGGCGAGGATCTTGCGAGCGCCGTCCAGGACGCCCGTGGAACGGCACTCGTCGAGGTCGAGCAGCAGCACACCGGAGTTGAAGTACTCGCGATCCGGGGGGAGGTCGAGGTGCGCCCAGGACGGGTGTGCTCCACCGCTGCCCAGCGTCGGTCGAACCGGGTCGCGAACGGCGCCGAGGGCGTGCCCGTCCATGGGTGTGGTCAGCAGTTCCCGGATGTCCTTCATGACGAGGACATCCGAATCCAGGTACAGGACGCGGGGTTCGTTGGCGAGCACCTCGTGGAGACCGAGGCGGATGTAGATGGCCGCGGTGAATCGCTTCAACAACGGGAAGCGCGGGTCGACCGGAGGGCTTTTCACCAGCTCGACCCGCACGCCCGACCGCCGGCCCAGAGCGCGAATCCGCTCCTGCGAATCCGCGCTCAACGTGTCGTAGAGGACCACGACACGCAGGTCGTCTACGCAATCCTCGTGCGCTGCTGCGATGGAGTGCAGGAGAACCCTGGCGGGTAGTTCGAAGTTGTCGTCCACTGTGCAGACGATCGGCGGAAGCGAAGTCAACCCTACGGTCCTTTCACGACGGATGGCGACCGGCAAGTCACGGGCCCGAACACGCGGGCAGACGTCGATCCGGCGTCGAATTGAATGGGATCGACAGAAGTGGCTGATTGCCTGGGACCGATCGTGCGATCCCAGGCGAGAGTAGCGACTCGGGTGCGATGTCGCACCGGTTGGACCACGGCGGTTTCCCTGGGGTCGGCAACTGCTGCAATTCCGCAGTTGCACCGGTTGACAGCCCGGTCGGCCGATCCCCATGATGTGGAACCACCTCGGCGGAACGTCCCGCCGAATACGCCTATCGCGCCGGACGGCGCTGGCATTCCTGTCCGCTCGACACCATTCCGGTCGGAAGACCTGTGGAGCCCCGCCGTGCGCGCCGGTGGTCGAGGTCCGCGGTCTGTTGGAACGGTTCACCACCACGGATGAACAGGGAGCGATCATGAACCCGGCACCATCGGGCGACGACACCACCCCAGGCCCCGATCCCGGCGGGGTGATCGGCCTCGTGGTCCGGGACCTCGGACCCGGGGCGGTGACAGGTGCGGACCTGCGCAACCGTGGACTGGCGCACGCGTTGCGGCGCACCCACCCCGACAGCGTCGTCTTCGAGGCGGAGCACCTGCGCGCGGAGGTCGGCTGTGCGCAGCAGTGCGCCGCCTGCTCCGCGGCCGATCTCGCCGACTACGGCAGCGACCGGCCGGACCCGTTCCACCGGCAGTACTGCCGGCGCGCGTGCGCGTCGTTCCAGCAGGCGCTCGACGAGCGGGGCGTCGGCGCCGTGTGGGTCAGCGACCTGCAGCAGCACCGCTACTTCCACGCCGCCCGCGCGGCCGGTGTGCGCGCGGTCGGGCTGGACATGCACAACTCCGAGGCGGACAACTTCCACGACAACGCGGTTCACCCCAGGGCCGCCGAGCTGGACTCGATGGCCTCGGTGGACGTGGAGTCCGTGCGCCTGTTGGAGGACCACGTCAGTCGTGAGGCCCGGGTGGTCACCTTCGTGTCCCACGACGACGAGGAGCGGTTCCGAGCGCGCTGCCACCCTGCGGCAACCGCGGTGGTGCCCAACAGCGTCAGGGTCGAAGGGACCGGGTTCCCGGTGCCGGACGGGCGTCCCGCGCGGCCGGACCTGCTCTTCCTCGGCCACCTCGACTACTTCCCCAACGTCGAGGCGGCGGTGACGTTGGCCGACGAGGTGCTGCCCGGGTTGCGCCGCCACCGACCCGAGGCGACGCTGCTGCTGGCCGGCAAGTACCCCAACCGCGTCCTGCGGGACAGGGCCGACCGGCCGGGTGTGCGCCTGGTCGCGAACCCCGCGACGACCCGCCCCCTGCTGACCGGTCGCATCCTGGTGGTGCCGCTGCGGCTTGGCGGCGGCAGCCGGTTGAAGATCCTGGAGGCAATGGCCGCCTGCGTGCCGGTCGTGGCCACCGCGAAGGGCGCGGAAGGACTGCGGATCCGCCCGGACGAGCACTACCTGCTCAGCGGCGACGACCCGGGTTCCTTGGTGGCGAAGGTGCTCCAGGTCCTGGACGACCCCGAGGCAGACCGGCGGCGCAGGCTGGCCGCGCACGGGTTCGTCCGCGACCACTACTCCTGGGAGGCGATCGAACCCGCGGTCGCGTCCGCGATGAAGGAGATGACCGCACCCGAGCCGGGAGGGCACCGTTGACCGCCACGTCGACGGGACGCCGGTGAACCGCATGACGACCGGACACCCCGGACAGCGGGACGCGGGCGCCTTGCGTCGCTGGTACGCCGAAGCGGTCCGACCCAGGTACCGCACCCTGCGCCAACTGCCAACCCTGGGTGTCGGGCTGGTGGTCCCGCTGTCGCTGATCAGCCTGGCGCGCGGAGGGCTGCCGGTGGTGCTGGTCCTGGCGGGCAGCAAGTTGGTCGGGCAGGTGCCGCAGGCGGTCGAGCACGGCGTGGGTTCCCCTGCCTGGGGCGACCTGGTCTCCTGGTTCGTCCTGGCGGCCGCCGCCTTCGTCGCCCAGCAGGTGTTGACGCCCGTCCAGTTGGGCCTGACCGAGATGGGCAAGCGGCGGGTGGACGGCGTGGTGCACGACCGCCTGATCACGTTGTCACTGGGCAGCCCGGGAATCGCGCCGCTCGAGGACCCGACCGCGTTGGACGCGCTCGCGGAGGCCAAGCGGCGGCTGGAGCGCGGCGGGGAGACTCCGGGTGCGGCCTGCGTCGCACAGTTCGGCATGCTCGCCCGCTACCTCAACCTGATCGGGTTGGTCGTGTTGCTCGGGGTCGTCGTCTCCTGGCTGTTGGCGGTGCTCCTGCTGGCGGTGGTGCTGCTGTCCAGGCACGCGCAGCTGGGCGGACACCGGCGCTGCGCGCGGGTATGGGACACGGCCATGCCCCTGCTCCGCCGCGGCGACTACCTGCGCGACCTGGCGATGGGTGCCGGTGCCGCGAAGGAGCTGCGGGTCTTCGGGCTGCGCTCCTGGCTGTCGGACCGCTACGCCGAAGCGGCTCGACGGTGCCTGGACGTGATCTGGCGTGGCCGCCGCGCGGTCTACTTATACCCGTACCTGGTGTTCACCGCCGTCGGACTGGTGGCGACTGGGCTGGTGCTGGTCACCATCGGGCGCACGGCTGCCGGCGGTGGCCTACCGCTCACCGAGCTGGCACTCGCGCTGCAGGCGGTGGTGGCCGCGATCCTGATGGGCGACCACTGGACGGAAACCGACCTGCCGACGGCGTTCGGGATCACCGCGGCCCTGGCCGCCGACCGCTTCGAAGACCGGATCGCCGAGGTCGAACGGCGCACGTCGATCACCGCCGGCGACGAAGGGCTCGACCCGGCCGGGATGCCCCGGTCGGCGGTGGTCTTCCGCGGCGTGCGGTTCGGCTATCCCGACGCGCCCGCGCCCGTCCTGGACGGCCTCGACCTGGTGCTCCCGAGCGGGAAGTGCACCGCCGTCGTCGGCGTGAACGGCGCCGGGAAGACCACCCTGGTCAAGTTGCTGGCCAGGCTGTACGAGCCGACGGCCGGGCGGATCGAAGTCGACGGCGTGCCACTCGACGCCTTCCCCGCCCAGGCCTGGCGATGCCGGCTGTCGGTGATCTTCCAGGACTTCGTGCGGTACGAGTTGTCCGTGACGGACAACGTCGCGTTCGGGGCGCCGCACGTCCCGCCGGACCCGGAGGCGGTGCGGGCGGCCCTGGAACGCGCCGGAGCGGCCGGGTTCGTGGACGGTCTGCCGGACGGCGTGGCCACGCCGCTGTCGCGCGCCTTCCGGGACGGTGTCGAACTCTCCGGCGGCCAGTGGCAGCGGATCGCCATCGCCCGTGCCCTGTACTCACTGTCCCAGGGTGCCGGGCTGCTGGTGCTCGACGAGCCCACCGCCGCGCTGGACGTGCGTGCTGAAGCGGCCTTCTTCGACCGTTTCGTCGACCTGACGCGGAACGTGACGTCCGTGCTGATCTCGCACCGGTTCTCCAGCGTGCGCCGCGCGGACCACATCGTGGTGCTCGACCGGGGCCGCGTCGCCGAACAAGGTACGCACGAGGAGCTGATAGCCGGGGAAGGCCACTACGCGCGGCTGTTCACCCTGCAGGCGCAGCGGTTCGCGGACGGTTCCGACCGCGTGCCCGGTCCAGCCACGCGGCGCCGGTACGACGCGGCGCAGGAGGTATCCCGGTGACGGCGGGCGTTCGACGGGACCGGGCGGACGAGCCGGGGGTGGTCGACGCCCTGCGGGCCTGCTTGTCCATGGTGACCCTGTCCTGGCGCACGTCACGAGGCAAGCTGGTGATCGCCGGCGCGCTGCTGACCGCCCAGGCGGTGTCGGTGCCGTCGTCGGCGGCCGCCCTCGCCGGGCTCACCGACGCGGCCCTGGACGGTGACGTGCCGCGGGTGACCGCGATGGGCCTGCTGCTGGCGCTGCTGACGCTCACCGCGCTGACCGCGTCGAACTTCGCCCACATCGCCTACTTCGAGCTGGGCGAGCTGAACCTCCTGGAGCTGGAGCGGGAGGTGATCGACCTGGCGAACGGCTCGACCGGGTTGGCGCACCACGAGCGCCCGCAGTTCGCCGACCGGCTCCAGGTGCTGCGCACCGAGCTGCACCGGGTCGGGCCCACGAGCATGCAGGCGCTGCTGTCGGGCGTCGCCCTCGCGGCGGGCCTGGTCGTGACCGCGGTGCTGTTGGCCCGGCTGAACCCGTGGCTGCTGCTCCTGCCGCTGGCCGCGGTCGCGCCGCTGCTCGCCGGGCAGCGGGCGGCCGGCGCGGCGGCTCGCGCTAGGGACACCGCCGCCGAGCACACTCGCCTGGGGCTGCACCTGTTCCGGCTCGCCACCACCGCCGGCGCGGCAATGGAGCTGCGGGTGTCCGGTCTCCGCGACGAGATCCGCGCCCGGCACGCCACGGCGTGGGACGCCGCGAGCCGGGTGATCGCCCGCGGCGAGGTGCTCTCCGCGCTCTGGTGGATCGCCGGGCAGATGGTGTTCGCCGCGGCCTACGTCTGCTCGACCCTGCTGGTGGTACGCGACGCGGTCGCCGGCCGCCGCGCCGTCGGCGACGTCGTGCTGGTGATCGTCCTGGCCTCGCAGGTCAACCAGCAGGTCAGCGCATCGGCCGCGGTGCTCGAGGAACTCCAGCGCCTCGCCCACGCCGTCGGGCACGTGCGGTGGGCCCGCGGCCTGGTGGCCGGGCAGGAGTCGCCGGCCGGTGACGCCGTGGTCCCCGATCGGGTGCGCCACGGCATCCGGTTCCGCGACGTCGGTTTCCAGTACCCCGGCACGCGGCGCGCGGTGCTGGCCGGTGTCGACCTGTTCCTGCCCGCCGGTGCGATCGTCGCTGTGGTCGGTGAGAACGGCGCCGGCAAGACCTCCCTGGTCAAGCTGCTGTGCCGGTTCTACGAGACCACCAGCGGCACCATCGAGGTGGACGGGCTCGACCTGCGGCGCCTGCCGGCGCAACAGTGGCAGACCAGGATCTCCGCGGGTTTCCAGGACTTCGCCCGCTTCGAGTTCCTGGCGCGGGAGGTGGTCGGGGTGGGCGACCTGCCGCGGATCGACTCCGCCGCGGCGGTCACCGAGGCCGTGGAGCGGGTTCGCGGCACGGACCTCTTGCGCGGCCTCGACAGGGGCCTGGAGACCCCGGTCGGGCTGTCGTTCCCCGACGGGACCCAACTGTCGGGCGGCCAGTGGCAGACACTGGCCCTCGGCAGGGCCGTGATGCGCCGAGACCCCTTGCTGGTGGTGCTCGACGAGCCGACCTCCGCACTCGACGCGCAGGCCGAGCACGACCTCTTCCTGCACCACACGGCGCTGGCGCGCGAGGTCGGTGCCCGCACCGGTGCCATCACGGTGCTGGTGGCCCACCGCTTCTCCACCGTGCGGATGGCGGACCTGATCGTGGTGATGGACGGTAGCCGGATCCGCGAGTGCGGCAGCCACGAGGAGCTGACAGCGGCCGGCGGGCTGTACGCCGAACTCTACGAAATGCAGGCCGCCCAGTACTCACTGGCTCACGAGCCGCCGGTCACGCCGACCGGTCAAGGAGGTGTAGCTTGACACGGTGCGCGAGGGGGGAGAACGCTGTGACCAGCGGTCTCCTTCTTCCAGGGCCAAGGCGGTCATCCGGCCCGGTTCGTCGTCCAGGGTACCCACCACGTAGTGTCGATCGAAAGTCACCGCGACTGACCAAGCGACTTGTCGGTACTCGTTGTTCAGGCCGAGGACTGGTCGGCGATGTATCGGGGTGCAGCCTGGCTCCGTAATCGGCTAACTTTCGCGTCCGAGTGCGAACAGCTTGTCGACCGAGTCGACGGACTTGGCCTGGAAGCCGTGCACGACACCGTCAGGTTGCCTTCGGGCCGGTTGTGCCCGGCTCGGTTCGACAGCGTGCTCGTCATCGAGTTGAGCAGGTCGTGAGTCGGAGACCTGGCTGGGTGAGCCCAACCGGGGCTTTACGAGGTCGACGATCCGCTATGCGGGTGTAGATGCTGCGCTGTTTGGTTCTTCGGGTGTCATGGCGGGCGGGATTCGTCATCACCGAGCTGTCGAGTCTCGTGTGGTGGAGGTGCTGTGATGGCCGTGGAGAACGATCATGATCTGTTGGACGCCTGGTTGGGCGAGAAGCAACGTCGGGGTAAGCGGAGGCGTTCGCGGGATCCGCACGTCCATCGCGGGTTGCGGTTTGCGTTCTACGGGCGGATGTCGACTTCGGAGTATCAGGACCGGCACTCCTCGCGGCTGTGGCAGCTGGAGGTGTGCGAGCGGCTCGTGGCCGGGCACGGGACGGTGGTGGCGGAGTTCTTCGATGAGGGCTCGTCGCGGTGCCACCGGTGGTCGAACCGGCCGGAGGCCGCTCGGCTGTTGAAGGCGTTGGCCGAGGAGCGCGGGTTCGACGCGATCGTGGTGGGGGAGTACGAGCGGGCGTTCTGCGGTCGTCAGTTCGACGAGTTGGTGCCGCTGCTGCGCGCTGGTGGGGTGCAGGTGTGGTTGCCGGAGGTCGGTGGTCGGGTGGATCTGGACGACGGTGAGCACCGCAGGTTGATGACCTTTCTCGGTGCCCAGTCCGAGCGGGAGGTGATCCGGGCTCGTAACCGGGCGTTGGCGTCAATGAAGGCCCAGGCCGAGCTCGGCCGCTATCTGGGTGGGCGTCCGCTACGGGTACATGCTGGTCGACGGCGGCCCGCATCCCAGGCGCGCCGACGCCCGCTGGGGGCGGCGGGCACGGAAGTTGGCGCCGGATCCGCGGACCGCCGGGCACGTGAGGTGGATGTTCGCCCGCCGGTTGAAGGGTGTGTCGGTGGCCGGGATCGCGCGGGACCTCAACGAGCGTGGTGTGCCGTGCCCGTCGGCTGTGGACCGGGAGCGCGATCGGCACCGTTCGAGTGAGGGGTGGAGTGTGCAGTCGGTGCAGACGATCCTGGAGAACCCGCGCTACACGGGCCGTCAGGTGTGGAATCGGGTGGCCAACGACCGGGACGAGGTCGACCTGCGCACGGGGCGGCCGGGGCAGGTGCCGAACCTGCCGGCGGAGTGGGCGGTGTCGCTGGAGGTCGTTCACACGCCGTTGGTGAGCGTGCGTGACTTCACTGCGGCGCAGAAGGTGCGTACTCGGCGCTCCAACCAAGGCGGCGAGCGACGTTAGTACCTGCTGGCGGGTGTGGCGGTGTGCGGGGTGTGCGGGCGGCGGATGGACGCGCACTGGGTGCACGGGCGTCCTGGTTGCCGGTGCCGTCACGGCTACAGCAGCGCCCGACCACGTCCGGCTGACGGGCCGAAGCCGGTGTACTGGCGCGAGGATCGCCTGCTGGAACACGTCGCGGTCGCTGTGGAGTCCTCCGGCTCCGGGTGGTCAGCCACGGGTGCCGGCCTGGTGACATGGCTGCGCGACGAGGGTGTCGCTGTGGTCTGCGGACCTCGGAAGATCGGAATCCGCAGTGACTCGCGCTCTGTGATGAGGTCGCAACTCCGACCGTCAGCGTCGATAGAGTGCGTTGAGGACGATGTCTGATGCGGAGGGTGCGGGTGGATTCCTCGACCGGTAGTGCTGAGATTCCACGGTCCCGGGAGGCGGAGGGGCGGTCGTTGCTGCGGCGTCTGGTCGCTCCGCTGGTACGGGCCGGGTGGTCGGAGGTCAGCGCCGAGGAATGGTACGACGACGAAGACCCGGGCGAGGATGGGTTGGGGCCGGAGGTCACCGTCGAGCTGGAGCGGTCGGGCTTCCACCTCTTGGTGTCGTGGCATCCCGCAGACGTTGAACTGGTCGTCGGGGACCCGACCGAAGGGTGGGACGACGGGAGCCTGTCGCCGCTGTTCCCGCTCGACGACGATCTTGTTGTCGACCTGTCCGGTGTGCACTCCCAGGCCGTTCGTGCCGAGACCGCACGCCGGGTGTTCGCGGGAGCGGGGCTGCTGGGTGCCACCAGGATCCGATTGCCGCAGGAGGCCAGCTCTCTGCGACCGGACCTGGTCCTGCTGCTCATGGCCGATCACGTTTACGACGTGGCAGAGCGTCACCGTGGGCGCGACGATACCGGAGAGGTGTTCGCCTCGTTCGGCGAGGAGTTCTCCTGGCGGATCGCCTCGGGGATGCGTGCCTACTCGTTGATCGTCCCGGTGGCGGTGCCGTCGGCCGCGGCGCGGGGCATCGCGGAGTGGTGCTGGCGCCGGGAGAGCGTGGTCGAGCAGTGGCACCACAAGGTCGGTGATCTGACCATGGCGCGTGCCAACATCGCCGCCACCCGGGCGGTCCCTCCCCACGTGCACCTCGAAGGCGTCGACTGGCCCGCCGTGCGCCTGTCCCTGACCCTCCCCGGTCGACGCTTGGCCGACGGCCGCGCTCTGGCCGAGCTGTTCGAGGAGGGCTGGGAACCGATCCTCGCCTCGATCCACGGCCAGGTCGACCTGTGGCAGCGCGTGGAGGATGAACTCGGCCCGCAGACCGTGCTGGCGTTGCTGAGCATGCACGGCTCGCGCACCGAGTCCGTCGGCGACTGGTGGGGCTCCGGGCACTACGAAACCCTGGCGCTACCGGCTCGGTGTCGGAGATGTTCACTGACGCGGGCCGGTCGCCGACATCGCCACCCACAGCCCCGATGCCCTCGACGACAACCTGCTGCGCTGGCTCACCCGCGCCATCTTCGACGAACAATCCCGGTGACGCGCTGAGGGAGAACTCGACAACACCAGCGTCACCTTGCCTGACTGGGCCGTCGAACAACTCACCGAGCTGCTCACCCCCAACCGCGACGACACATCCGCCTGACCGGAGGCAGGGCCGACATCGCAGCCACGAAGCCGGAGAGGTCACTCGATCGCGGGTTGTGTCCGTGATCCCGTTGCCGGGCCGTCGACGTCGTGACGGCCCGGATCGGACAGCAGGGTGATGGTGTACGGCCGATCGGGCCTGTCCGGATCCACGTTCTGGCCGTCGTGCCAGTCTCGAAGTTCGAGTGTGGACGAGGGAGGCGGATCGTGGCGGCCTTGTGCGATCGGGATGTGCTGACCGACTGGATGGGGCTGTGGACCGAGGACGATACCTACGGTGCCCGCGGTGTCCATCCGGGACCTGCTGTGGTGGGTGGGTTGCGGTTCGCGTTCTACGGCCGCACCTCCACCATCGAGCACCAGGACCCGGAGACGTCGCGGGCGTGGCAGTTGGAGGTGTGCGAGGTGCTGGTGGCCGGGCGGGGTCGGATCGTGGTGCACTTCTTCGACGCGGGCAGGCCGCGGCGTGATCGGTGACGTGATCGTCCGGAGGCGGCGGAGTTGTTGGCGGCGATCCGGGATCCGGATCGCGGGTTCGACGCGATCGTGGTGGGGGAGTTCGAGCGCGGGTTCGCCGGTGATCAGATCCAGCACATCGTGGCGTTGTGCCGTCGGTACGGGGTGCAGGTGTGGTTGCCCGAGGCGGGCGGCCCGCTGGACTTGGACGACCCGGAGCATCGGGCGTTGATTCGGATGTTGGGGGAGCAGTCGCTGCGTGAGGTGATCCGGGCCCGGCATCGGGCGATGGCCGCGATGCGTATCCAGACCCGTGACCACGGTCGCTACCTCGGTGGCCGTGCGCCGTACGGCTACCGGTTGGTGCCCGCGGGTCCGCATCCCAACCTGGCCGAGGCCCGTCGCGGCCGCAGTGTGTACCGCCTGGAGCCCGACCCGGACACCGCGCCCACGGTGCGGTGGCTGTTCACCGAGCGTCGAGCCGGGCGCAGCGTGCAGGACCTGGTCGTCACACTCAACCGCCAAGGTACGCCGTGTCCGGCCGAGCATGACCCCGAGCGCAACCAGCATCGGACACGTCGTCGGTGGACCGCGCAGTCGGTGGCGTCGATCCTGGCCAACCCGCGCTACACCGGTTGGCAGGTGTGAAACCGGCAGAGCGTGGACCACGACCATCACACTCCCAGCGAGCGCAGGCGCCGCCGCGTCACCAGGTGGAACCCGAGCAACCGCTGGGTCGTCTCCCGGCAGCGCTCCCACGCCCAACTGGTCAGCGAAGCCGACTTCGTCGCAGTCCAGCGACTGCGCTCGAACCTCCCTGACCAGGAGGGCGAGGCCCGCGAGTACGTGTTCGCCGGGCTGTTGCGCTGCGGTGTCTGTGGTCGGCGGATGGACAGTCACTGGGTGCACGGCCGTGCCGGTTACCGGTGCCGCCACGGCCGCACCGGTCCGCGTACCGAGCACACTCCGGCCACGCTGTACCTGCGCGAGGACGACCTGATCACCAGGCTCGGCCACGCCTTGCACATGTTCGTGGTCGCGAGCCCGAGCCGCGTTGCCGCGCAGCTCCGCGTCCGCCATGTGATGATCGTGTGCACCGTCGACGGGGTGTCGGTCGAGCTGCCCCGCCCGATGCTGCGGGTCGCATGAACACGAAACCACGGGTCCGATCTGATAAAATCAAGATCGAACCCGTGGGGTAACACTGTGTCCGAGAGGTTTGCCCGAACACGCATCTGTGGGGAATCTCCCACTCCCTTCGAGGGGGAGTGGCTCATAGGCCCAGCTTAGCAGCGCTTTGAGGCTCTTGTGAAGAAGTGGGAGATTCCCCACTCGGACTTTCGTCCAATGAAATTACTCTCTCGAGAACCGATCACAGGAAGTAACTGCCGGTCACGTCAGATGGCACTTGCTGTACTCGTCAATCCTTCCTGGTTCGGTTTCCTTATGCGGTTGTGCCGAGAACCCTGAAGCACCTGGTGGTCAACGGGGAGAGCAGCAGATCTCCCTCGGGCGTGGAGGACAGCAACCCGAACCAGCCAGCCACCCGTCTGAACACCTCCACCTCGGATGGTCCGCGTCCCGTCAGCTCCGAGAGATCCTTCGGCGCGCACGCCCCGTCGTACTCGACGAGGACGTCGATCAGTTGCTTCGCTTCGTCCCATCCGTCGAGCCCAGCGCCCGTCTGCGCCAGAAAGCTCTTGCACCACGAGGGATCCGACTGCGCTTCGCGGAGCCCATCCAGTGCGGTGACCACCGCACGGTCTGGGTTTTCCCCACTCGACATGACCTCGGAAGCGATCAGCTCAACCAGCAGCGGCCAGCCGTCGGTGAGTCCGAGTACCTGGTCGACGTACTCGTCGTCCGCGAGCCGCTCCAAAGCCCCGGCACCACGCCAGTGGAGAGGCAAGGTGTACGGGTCGTACCGCTGCAGCGACATGACGTGGTTCTCAGCCTCCGGTGAGGCCGCCAGTTCACGCAGCCATGCCAGGTTGGGCAGACCCGCGACGAGCACTGCTGCGCGGGACGCGCCACGCGCCTGAGGGATTCCGATCCCCGCCTGACCGCCCACCGCGTACTCGTAGGCGCGCAGACACGTGCCCACCGCGGTGTGCGGGCGCAGGTCTCCGACGACCAGCGAGCGGCGGTTACCATCGGATCCCGTTTCAAGCTTCGCTTTGAACTCCTTCAGGGTCTTCATGTCGACGAAATCCACGTTGACGAGCTGGGACTGGAGCTCGTCAAGCGTGGGCACCACGTGGTCGACCCAGGTCGCCTCACTGCCGACCACCACTTTGGCGATGTTGCCCTTGCGGAGGAGCTGAGCGAGCTGGGTGTTGACCAGCGGGCGGCGGCGGTCGCCGTTCGAACGCACGGGCCGGTGCAGTTCCCTGGCCTGCCGCACGGGCAGTGCGGACCTCGGCAGCAGTTCAAGGCTCTGCGCCAGTTCGTCCCTGGTGCCCAAAGCGCGCACGACGGTCTCGTTGCGTATTCCCCTACGATCGTGGTCGGCACCCGCGTCCGCGAGGATGCCCAGTCCCGCCAGTTCGTCGAGCAGTTGGCGGAAGGCGTCGAAATCGGTCTTCTCGAAACCCGGCGGCCACGCCTCACAGCACCTGGTGAACAGCTGGGGATCGGGCATCCGCGCTTCCTGTCCGTGCTCGTAGGCGTGCAGCGCGAGGACGTTCGTGATCACCTTCGTCCGCCCGTCCAGATCCAGGGTCAGCTTCAGCGCCCTGCGCAGTTCGCGCCGCGTCTCCGCGTCCGAGAGCACGCCGACGACCTGGGAGGTGGTGATCCGCCACGGTGGAGGTGCGAGCGCGACCCGCGAGTTGCCCCGCGCCGCGAACTGGCGGTTGAGCAGTTTCTCCGCGACCAGTTGGATCAGGTAGGGCTGGTAGCTGCAGTGGAGCAGGATCTGCTGCGCGTCGTCCACGTCCAGCCGGTAGCCGAGCGCGGCGAGGGGTTCGGTGACCAGGTCGTAGGCGGGCTGCGATTCCAGCGGCCCGATCCTGAGGTGGCCGGTGGGGCTGAGCGGGCTGTTGCCTACCGAGTAGTGCTGGACGGAGTGGAGGCCGGCGAAGACGACCTGGCAGCGGGAACTCGTTCTGGTCTTCAGGTCGAGCAGCCTACTCACGTTGGAGAACTTCGGCGCGTCCCCGTCGACGAACCCCTCGGCTTCGTCGAGCAGGATCAGCAGCCGCCTGTTCGACTTCTCGTCCAACCAGCGCTGGATCGCGCGGGGAACCGCGTCCTTCAGATTTCCCTGCTGGGAGCCCAGGCTCTTGCCGACGCCCTTGTCGATCAGACGTTGAGCGAGTTCGCCCCACACCAGGTCCGGGTTCTCGTCGATCCCCGGCAAGCGGTCGACCTCGAACCACACCACTACGAGGGTCTTCCCGTCTGCTTCACTCTCGACCTCGTGCATGAGGGCGCTCTTGCCCATACCGCGTCCACCGTAGATGATCGAAGGAGCATTGCCCGGCTTGAGCAACCACCCCTTCTCCTGTTCTCTGCCGTAGAACATCTCGGCGGGGACGTCCGCCGTCTTCTCCGACCTGAACGGCTGCGTCGCGCTGAACGGCAAGCTCAGCCTGACGAACGCGTCGTACTTCTTCCGGCGGGTCGCGATCCAGGTGAGCAGCGCGTCGTCGAGCAGCACAGCGGCCCGCCTGGACGGGTCCCACCACAGTGCCGCCAGCTCAAGCCGGCTCTCAGCCGAGAGAGTTCCCAGGTAGCAGACGATGAGGGGGAGTGAGGACTGGTCCGCTTCGCGCCACTCGTCCAGTTCTTTCATGGTCGGTTCGTTCCACACCACCAGGAGTCGGTAGCGACCTCTCGCGATCGACCCGAGTGCCGGGACCGGGGAATGACCCGTGATTGACGCCTCGACTTCGAGGTAGCGTCGCCCTCGGGCCCACACCTTGAAGGAGGTTGTGCTGTTCAGGTGGTCGACGTTGGCCGCGCGGATGTCCAGACCCACGAGTCGGAGCGCGGGCAGGAGGACGTCGGGTACCAGACTTGGCTGCCACCCGCCTGTGAACGCCGCGCGCAACCGGAGCCAACCCGCGAGCCCGTTCGCGACCTCATCGCGGACGGCCTCCGGAAGCGGCTCGACGGGCAGCGCCGGATGTGCCGAGCCGTCGCGCACAGCCGAGATCAGCTCGTCGTCGATGCCTCCCGCGAGTACGTCGACACCTGTGGGGTAGAACGCCTCGAAGTCCTTCTCCTCTCGCTCGTGGAAGAAGTGGTCACCGCTTTCCAGGTGCGCGAGGTCGTCCTCGGCGAGGTCCGTCCTTCCCCGCGCGATGCGGTCGCGGATCTGGCGAGCTTTTTCCTCCGGGCACCGGTCGGCAAGGTCGTCCAACCGCTCGTGCAAGCGCTGTGCCTCCGCCTGCCGCAGCCGGTCGATCCGGCTCTCGACCGCGCTGAGCACCTGGGATGCCGTTTGCACGTCGCCGTCAACCTCGTCCAGCACGCTCAACGCGTCGTCCACCAGACCGACCAGCTGGGCTTCGGTCACCGCGTCGAGCGACACCGAGAGCTGGAGGGCGACGTCAGTAGCGGCGAAACCGCCGATATCCGCCCTGAGCAGCCGGCGCCGAGTTTCCCTCAGGTCCGCCTTGAGCCGGGTTACGCGCTCCGCCCGGATCTCCGCGAGCCTGGCACGCGCCTCGCGACGCTGTGGCTCCTGGACGACGGCGATCAAGGCGGCCCCGGTCGCGAAGTCGTCCGCATCGGCTTTCGCCAGAGCGATGGCCACCAGGTCGCAACCGGTGTCGGGGACGTCCAGGAGTTCGGTGGCCCGTTCCAGGGAGCTGCGTCCAGGGGGGATCACCCGCACAGCGGCGCTGTCCCAGGAGGCGCCGGACAGCGAGAGGAGCGGGAAGTCCAGTACCGGGAACGGAACCCGTTCCACCGCAGACGCGGCCACGTTCCCGCCGATGAGGTCGGCAAGGCGGGTGAATGCGGCTCGCGCGGCACGGGCGGCAGCTGCGACCAATGGTGCCGGGTCGTCCTCGTGCTCCGCGATCAGGCCGGTCACGGTCGCGACCCCGGTGAGCAGGGTCGCCTTGAGCTCGCCGAGCTGGAGTTCGTCGTGATTGTTCGCGCTTGAGGCGCCGTGCCGCTCGCAGGCTTCGACCCAACGCTCCACGGCAGCGACGTCCTCCCGCAGGGTTGACAACATCTCCTGCCGGACCGCGCCTGAGATCACCTTGCCCGCAGGCGGTCGGTGAGCCTTGTCGTCGGTATCGATGAGCCGTTCGAGGGCGGACGTCTTGTTCAGCTTGCCCAGCACCGCCTTGACGGCTTGGACGTGTGCACGACGGTCGTCCGCCGCGGCGAGCAGGACGTCGCCGAGAGTGCGCGGTTCTTCGGTCGGAAGAGCGCTTGACACACGCAGGCGCGCCAGGACGGCGGCACCTCGAGGAAGGCGCACCTGCCGGTGGACACCCGCGCGTTCGCGGGCGTGCGCGGCGGCGGTCAGCACGTCATCATCGGCTCCCGCCGAAGCCAGGGCGGCCACTCCTCTGCCCGCGAGCATTCCCCTGCGGACCGATTCGCCTGCGGCACGGGCGAGCGAGCCTGTGTGGTCATCCATGTGGTCGGCCAGGTCGACGAGGAGGTTCCCCGCGCTGTAGCTCCCCGTTACCACGGCGGCGGTCAGCCCGGCCGCGGTGGTCAGCGACCTCGCTGCGTTCCCCTCGACGAGCAGGGTGGCCTTCGCGGTCCTCATGAACTCGTCGAGTTCCGGTTCGCGGACATCCCCAGGACCGGTCACCGAGAAGGCCAGCGCAGCCAGTCCTGCGGCTTCAGCCAAGGCCGGATCGTGCGGCTGTAGCAGGTGGTGTGCCAGGGCGAACTGCCCGTGGTCGAACCAGGCCACTGCTTTCGCGACGACGGCGGGATCGAGGCGATCGGCGGAGGTGGTTTCCGGACGCGTGTGATCCTGTGGTTCCGCGGCGGGCGGTGAAACAGGCGCGGCGGACCGGGACTGCGCAGACCTCACCGCACGGCCCTTGGCAGCCTTGGCGGACAGCGTGGCGTCCGGTGCTGGAGGTGCCTCCAGCACCGGCGATCCTGATTCCGGTGACGACTCCGGTAGGTCGGGAGCGACAACCGCGTCCTGTGCGCTTGGCGCCTCTTCGGCGGAGGTCGGTGTCACCGCGTCAACCGCAGCGGCAGTGCCCGCTTCAGTGGGGATGACCACCCGGCCGCGCACAGCGGCGGTCAGCAAAGGCAGGACCTCTTTGGGCGCTGTTTCCCTGAGCTGCTCATACCGGACCTCGACCTGCGAGTCGTCGCCGTCGTCCTTTGCGGCGTCGAGCGCCAGGCGCACGACTGCGGTGAGCAGGTCAGCATCGGCGCGGTCTTGCTCCGTAGCGGGTGGCCAACGGTCGAGGACACCATTGACCAGAACCAGCACGACCTCCAACGCCTTGGCCGCACCAACAGGGACTTCCGCGGCCAGCAGTCTGCGGATCATGGCCGCCTCGTCCGAACGGGTTATCCGCTGCACGGCCGCGTCGATGGAGTCGAGCGCGGGCTGGACCTCGTGGGCGGACCGTTCTTGCAGCGCCGACGCCACCTCGAGCAGCTTGTGCCTGACGGCTGTGAGCTCGGCCAAATCGGACTCGGTAGGCGCCAGCCCTCGTTCCAGGCCGTTCAGGACGCTGCGGCAGGTCACCACAGCTCGTTCCACGGCTTGGTGAGCAGCCTCCGCGAGCTGGGCGGGTGCGCCATCTGCTTCCTCAGGACCGCCTGCCACGGTTTCCCAGAACGTCCGGATCGCGGCGCGCGAGGTTCCTTCGACGAGCAAGAGGTCGAGCGCGGCTGCGTCGTGCTCCTCCAACCAGGTCAGCGAGACGGCCAAGAACGGGGAATCCGGTTGCGGGCATAGGGCGACGGCGATGGCGCGAACCAACGAGGTCGTCGTGTCCTTCCCCAACCACCCGGTCCCCTTGCTCGCCGACTCGATCAGTGCGTTCCGCACGGGTCGGGTGAGGTCGTGGGCCACTTGTCTCGCGAGTTCCTTCGACGTGTTCAGCCCACCCCGGAGCTTCACGGCGAAGTGCGCCTGCTGCTGGAGCGTTGGTCTGCGCTTGCTGTCGCCGGGGAGTCCGAGGCTCTTGAACAGGCGGCGCTGCTCGGCGATCGGCAGGTCGACCAGCAGCGCCTTCCAGGTGTCGTCGTCCACTTCGCTGAGCAGCGGGTCGCACTGCTCCAACACGTCCGGCATAACTGCTTTCGCAAGTGCGCGCACCGCTCGGACGAGGGACTCGTCCGGCCCTGCGGAACCCGCATCGACGCCCCTGAGTCGGAGCGCCTCGATCAGGCGGTCACTCCGCCCTTCACTGGACAAGGTGGAACTCCTCACGCGATGCCCGTGCATCGATTTCGACAGGTTGTTGCTGGCGAACACCGGTCAGCATCAGCCGACTGTGGATGCTCTTCTACGGCACTTGCGCTTCCCGGAGGACTCCCTCACGAAGGTGATCCGGGGAGACAGGGTCGCGGGATCCAGTCCCATCTTCCGCGCGTAGAGGACCGCGAGTTCCCGCTGCTGTGGCTGCTGCCCCATCGGTACCGAGCGAAGGTGGCCTCGGCGCAGGAAATCCTCCCCGGACGACGAGACACCGCTGTCGGCTCTTGGCGCCCGGCTCGGACGATCGGCGGGTGTGGGGTGCAGACCGAGCACGAGTGCGAGGTCACTCGACGCGGGTTTCCCGCGAGCACAGGACTCCGCTTTCCACTCCGCGTCCGCTTGGTCCGTCTTCCGCGGTGTCAACCAGTCACCCTGGACATCGTCCTGGTGCAGCAGTACGCCCCAGCTCAGGCGCACTGTCCCCTGGTCGGTGATGAACTCCTCCAACGCGTCGCACACGTCCAGCGACGACGGGGGTTCGGAACCTTCCACGCGTTTCTCCGACAACACCTTCTCCACGAACGTCGTCAGAGGGATGAAGAGTTCCGGCTTGCCGGGGCCGACGCGCAGGCCGAAGGTGCGGAAGAGCTGTCGCACCAAGGACTTGGTGAGCACGCCCTCCCGGGTTTCCTCGTCGGCCGGGTCGATCAGGTAGCGCAGTAGCACAGCCGAGTCGAACAGGTAGTCGATGGGGATGCCCTCGACGTCCACCGGCTCGTCCAAGGCCGTGCTGGTCACCCTCACCTGGAAGCTGTCCGCGCTCCAAGAAGCCGTCAGGCGAATGCCGGAGAACATGCCATCGGGCCACGAGATGCCGTGGAGCTTGGCACCGTCCAAGCGTGTTCCCTGACGACGCTGCCTCGGGTCGAGTTCCGTCCCGGGATGGCTGACATCCAGTTGGATGTTGGCATCAACGGGGAATGCGGAACGCATGGCTTCCGCGACCTTCGGGGTGAGCGGCAGAGTACCGGCCTCCAGGTGCCTGGGACCAAGGACGATTTTCCAGCACAGCGTCGTGTCGTCTACATAGTGATCGCGCGCCGCCACCCCGTCAGCGTGTTCGTGCACCTCCTCGACCTGTTCCGCAGCAGAGACCTCCTCAGGTGTGCCGTCGTCAACGGCCAGGAATTCCGAACGCTGCGCTTCGTCCTCCGCAGGGCTTCCACCGCGAACAGGCTCGTCGGTGGATACCGACACGCCCGCTCCAGCGCGCTCGTCCTCGATGTGGCCGGTGGCTCCCAGCCATCCGAGTGCCAGCGGCAAGTCGATCTCCTCCAGCAGCTCCTCCGCAACGGATTCCGCGACTGCCGCACGCCAGATCCCACCGCCCTGCCAGGCATCGTCCAGACGGACGTGGACGGCGGTGCCGCTGATGGCTATGGCGCCCTCGTGCTTGTGCGTCAGGTGTTCGACCAGGTGGAGCTGGGCGCAGACCAGGGTGGTCGCGTAACGCGGTCCGCGCAGCGCGTCGGCGGGCAAGTGCGGATCCTCCGGATCGAGGACGTCCGCGCGAAGAGCAGGACCAATGGCGAGGTAAGCAGGTCGGGCGACCTGGAGGCCGAACCGGCGTTCACGAGCGGGCAGGCAAGCGCGTGCGATGACGCGGGAGAAGCGCTCTACATCGGCAGGATCGACACCACGGGTGTCCTCCTCGCCCGCCAACCAGCGCTCGTAGACCTCCGGGTGCAGGTACATCTCGCGCCAACGGCGCATGCAGGTCGCGTCCAGCAAAGCCGTCAGCACGTCGAAAACGGAGTGCAGGGTCTTCGCCAGCTCTTCCTCGTCGTCGACCGGACCCAGCTCGCGCAACGCCTCGCGCACCTCTGCTGTCCGCTGCCGGAGGAGGTGTGAGACGTAGAGTCTCGTGTCGTCCAGCTCGGCTTGCTCGTCGTTGGCGTATGAGACGCGCACGACGAGGTGACCTTCGTCGGTCAGCGTCCTTCCGAGGAGTCTGCGCAGCTTACTGGGTTCTCCTGTGCCCAGGGCTGTGGCGTCGACCACCAGTCGTTCGGTCAGCACCACACCGCCCTCTCCGTCGCTCTGCGGAGTGGACAGCGCAGGGTTCTCTGCGCCGGCGGGAGCGCCGGACAGCCACGGGGGACAGGCACCGTCCATGCTCAGCGCCGGGTGCTCACCGTGTCGGAACACGACCTCGCACAGCTGCGGCTTACCGCCGGTCGCGAGGCGGGCCAAGGAGCCGGCGGGCAGTGGGTCGACCACTGCGTTCACCGTGACGACCGGCAGCGTCTCCAGATCGAGCAGTTCGGGGCTGTACTGCCCGCTGTCGAGGTCGTACCCGAAGGCCAATGCGTTGAAGGCGAGCGGGACGCTCAGCGGAAGGCGTCGCGCTCTCGCCAGTTCGCGCAGGAAGAGGACGGTCTCCTGGAACGAGCCGAGATCGCTGGTGAGGAGGTCGAGAGGGAGCACCCCGGTGCGCGGTACCGACGTGGTTGTCATGCTCTTCCCCTCCTGCTTTGCCCACCACGGCCGGCCCGGGTGGCATTGGCAGTCGTCCTGGCCAGTTGCTCCTCGCGTACGGCGTTCCCCGCCGCCACCAACCTGTCGATCGCCAGGTCCACCTCGCGTCCGGTTACGTCGGGGTGTGCGCCGAACTGGGGCACGTCGCGGAGCCAGCGCGGCAGCGGTCGATAGGTGGACAGGCGTGCCACCCACTCGCGATCCCTACCCGTGATCACCGATGTGATCCGGCGCGCGGTCAGCCCCTTGAACACCGCGGCCAACAGCCTCGCCACGCTCGCGTCCAGCCGCGCTGCCCTCGTCGCGCTGTCGACCGGAGCGGGACGGGTGCTCCCGTGGACCAACGCGTTCAGCGGCGTTCCCTCCACGGTGCCGGGGCCGCCTTCGGCCCCGGCGCACACCGAGCACCGAACCCGGTCCGTCGCGCAGCACCCGCCGGGCACCTCGACGTTGAAGTACTGGGCCAGGCGGACGTTCAGGCACGTGCGCTCTCGTCCGAAGAACCGGTGCAGATGGTCGGCTTCGGCTCGTGCTCGCGCGATCTTCCCCTGCACCCTGGCCGCGTACGCGGCGGGCAGCACCGGTTCGACCTCGTTCACCGGGGTGCGCCCCGCCAATCGGACCGCGATGAGCATCCTGTCGTTGGGGCGCTGCGAGACGTCCAGAGCTGCGCTGTCGTGCAAGTCGCACAACATCAACCAGAACTCCGCAAGCCCCGGAACCGCCTCGGCGATCCCGTTGTGGGCGCAGGCGTGATCAACCAGGAGGTAGCCGCGCAGCGCCTCCAGGGGAGCGACCGCCTGGGACAGGTCGCTCTCGCGCAGGGGCATGCGCCTGACCGCGTCCACGACGGCTTGTGCCAACCCTTCCTCCGGAAGTCTGGTCCCCGGCCGCACCGAGACGATCGCGGGGACGTCACCTCCGTCGAGGACCACACCCAGGTCCGCGAGAGCGGTGACCGCTCGGGTGAGGCCAACCGTCCACTCCTGGACCAGACGGGTTTCTCGAGCTTGAGCGGGGGAGAGCACGCCCTTGTGGACCTCCTGCTCCAGCAGGTGCTGCACCACCGACCGCACGTCCAGGCGTCCCGTCCTCGCGATGCGCAGCACGGTGGTGCCGAAGCGCCTCAACAACGCGGGGTCGAGATCGAGCTGGGCCATCCACTCGGCGGTCCCCAAAGTTCGACTCGTGGCGTACGCCAGGGCGTGCGTGGTCACCTCCAGTTGGTCCGGTTCCTTCCCCGCCACGTCGCGACCACCACGTCCGAGTTGCTGGTAGAGCGCGGCGAGGTCTGTGGGCGGGCTGGCGCAGAACACAGTGCGCACGTCGTCCCGGTCGACGCCGAGCCCGAAGGCGGACGTGGCGACCACGACCATCCGCGCGGCGCCGTCCTGGACCCTGCCCGCCTCCTTGAACTCGAGGCTGACCGCCGCTTTGTCGATCTCGGCGAGCCTGCCGTGGAACTTGCGAAGCAGCACGGGGCGACCATCCAGGTGGTCGCGCAGGTGCGCGTGGAGCCAATCGGTCTGCCGGACGGTCAGGCAGTAGACGATGGTATGGCCGCTCTCGGCGTCGACGATCTGCTCGGCGAGTGCCGCCATCGATCGACGGGAGCCGTTCTTGATCGCGCGACGGCCCAGGGTCAGCTCCGGGCGGATCGGATTGGCCCGCACCACCGCAAGGTCCGAGGGAGAACCGACGGCTGGGCTGTCGGCGCCGGGAACCAGACCGATCAGGACTTCGTCGCGCAGCGCGTCCTCGACAGTCGGCGTGGCGGTGGCGGTGAGGGCCTGGAGGACGAGTTCTCCAGGCCCGGCCATGGTGCGCAGCTCCCGCAGGAGGGCACCTGCGCGCCGGAAGCTGGGCCTGAAGTCCTCGCCCCACTGCACGTAGGTGTGTGCCTCGTCGATGGCCACCCGGCGGAGGGCACCTGAGCTGACCCCTCGTTGGAGCGCCTGCCTGAACCTGGCCTGCGCGAGCCGTTCGGGGCTCACGTAGACGATCTTGATCCCGTGTCGAGTGTCGCCGCTGAGCGCTTCCACCACCTCGGTGCGGCCGGTCCGGCTGACCGACTCGGGGAGGCTCGCCACCAGCGCGCGCACCGCACCACCGATGGTGTGGTTGAGACCGAGCGCCTGGTCGTGCATCAGGCTGATCAGTGGGCTGACCACGACCGTGACGCCGGGGAGCACGAGCGCGGGCAGTTGGTAGCAGTAGCTCTTGCCGTACCCGGTCGGCAGGAGGGCGAGGCTGTCACGACCGGCGGCGACGGCCCTGATGACATCGCGCTGCTGTTCTTTGAGCGTGCGGGGCTCACCGGCGAGCAAGCTCGCCACCCGCTCGCAGCGGCGGACGACCTCGGCTTCGAGCGTGCCCGCGAGCCGGTGCGCGGAGACTTCCTCCTCGGTCAGCTCCAAGGCGCGGATCGCGAGCGTGGCGGGCAGTAGCGTGTGCTCGTCCAGAGCACGGGTGGTGGTTAGCTCTGCGACCCGGTTCCGGGGGAGGACACCTGCCTCGGCCAGGAACGGCCAGATCCGGGCCCACGCCTGTCGCATCGTGACCACGTTGCCCCCGGCGGGTTCCCCTGTGTCGGGGTCGGGAAGGAGCAGCCCTTCGTCCAGGCTGCCGAGGAAGACCTGCCGGTAGAGCCTGCGCAGTGGCAGGTCTCCGGCCAGCTTGCGGTCGCTGATGACCACGACCCCCCGTCCGAGGTGGTTGCGGATCAACCGTCCGACCGCCTGGCGCAGGTCGAGCGCGGCCAGCGGCAGGTAGTAGGTCGCGTTCGCGTGCTGGTCCGGATCGTCGAGCCCTTGCTCCTCGGCGGCCCTGCGCACCGATTCGCGCCGGGCGGCGATCACGGGGTCGGTGAAGACGGGGAAGGGCAGCTTGTTGATCCACACCAGGTTGTTGCGCCCCGGCTCGCTCACGTCGACGCCGGTCCACAGACCGCGGGTTCCGACCAACACTCCACCATGGTGCGGCTCGTCGCCGGTGAACTCGGCGACGGCGCGCGCCGTGCCGAGCACGACCTGGTTGTGCACGGGCACCAGACGGCCGTCCTCGGCGTGCAGCAGGCCCAGCTCGTCCGCAATACCGCCTGCGGTGTTGCGGCTCGTCGTCAGCACCATCGCGCCATGCATCCACGGTCCGGCGCTTCCCAGGTGTTCTTCCCCGTCGTCCGCGAGCCTGGTCACCTCCCTCGTGAAGCCCGCTATCTGGTGCGCGACCGTGCGCATGGCCTGTCGCGGTTGCTCCGCCCAGGAGGGGAAGTCGGACAGCGCCACCAGACGGGCCTGGGTCCGGTAGTCGAAGGGACCGGCCAGTTCCAGGACGTCCGCGTCGGGCAGTCCGAGTCGAGCGCGGGTGTAGGCCCACCGGTCCGCTCCCGGCGTCGCGACCGTCAGGGTTGCCGAGAGCAGCGCCATCCGCTTGAACGACGACAGGAAGCTCTGCCATGTCGGGTCGTTCGGCAGCTCGATCGGACTGGCGGCGACGCGGACCCGGTAGTGGGCGAGGCCGCGACGATCGAGCTGGCCGGTCTCCGCCGCGAAGACGACGCGGTCCGGAACCACTGGGGACGCCTCGGCCCTGGGCAGACCGACGATGGTCAGCTGCACCGCGTCGGACTCGTCGGTCGCGCTGTCCTCGGCTTCGTCCAAGTCCGCGTCCGGGGCGTCGAAGCCACCGGGGGACTCCTGGGGCTCCTGGTGGTGGACGAGGTCGGCGGGGAGCAGGCCGAGCAACGTGTCCTGGAGCTGTTCTGCGTTGCCGCGCAGGGAGGACAACCGCTGGAGGGCGGCGGAGAGCCGCTGGAGGTCGAAGACGTCGACCACTGTCCTGGCCACGTCGACCAGGTCACCGAGGCGGGCGAGTACCCGTCCGGACTGCCCGACGAACTCACCCATGATCCGCCCCACGACACGTGCGTCGCGCGCCGCCTTCTCGCCGGTGTGGGGACTGGCCAGGGTGAGCGTGCGACTGCCGATCTGCGATTGCCCGGCTCGGGTGTCCATGATCCGGGACAGGGTCCGGCGTAGCCGCCCTTCTCTCCACCACTGGAACAGCTCCGCCAGCGCGGTTTCGGTCGGTGCGGTGAGCTGGGGCTGGCGCAGGTCGGCGAGGAGGTGCTTGAGGGAGGCGAGTACGTCGTCGACGTCGTCGGCGGTCAGTTCGGCGGACAGTGCGTCCGTCGCCGCGTTCTCCAGCGCGTGCGCCTCGTCCGCGATGAGCAGCGTGGCGTCGGCGCGTGATGCCAACTCCTCCCAGTGCGTCAGCAGTAGCGCATGGTTGGCGATGACGAGCCGGTGCGCGGACAGGGCTTCCCACACCTCGTCGGTGTGCGCGGCGAGTGGTGTGCTCTTCGGGTCGCGCCACTCGCCGTGAGCGGACTGGCTGAGGCTGGCAGCCCACACCGGCAGGGATGAGCCGCAGTAGGCCTGGAAGAACGCCGGGAGGTCGACGGGATCGGTGCTGTGCGCCGCCCAGCGGTAGGTCTTGCTGCGTTCCGGGTGAACGAGGCGGAGCAGGAGGAAGACGAGCAGTTCGCGGAAGCGGGTGAACTCGGCGAAGCGAACAGGTTGCCCGGCGCCTTCCACATCGGTACTGGTGGTGTCGGCGAGGGTGTGGACCAATCCGCGCAGGCTCAGCCGGTTGCCCGAGCCCTTGACCACGTCGGTGGTCTCCAGGAGACCCCCGATCTTCTTCGCCAGCTTGGCCAGCTCATTCGCGAGCTGGCTCTGCAACTGCTTGGTGTGGGTGGAGATGATCGCGCGGTGCTCCGGGTCGGTCACGAGCCAGGTAAGGGCCGCGGCCAACGCCGAGAGGCTCTTGCCCGTGCCGGTGGGTGCTTCCACGAGAACCGGACGGCCCGCACGCGCGGCGTCCGTGATGGCCTGGGCGACCTGTTCCTGCGCGGGGCGGGGTTCCATCCGGCGCTCGTGCAGCACTTGGGCCAGTGCCGAAGGGGTGAGGCCGTGCCGGTGGTCGAGCAACTCGGCGGGCACCACGAGCGGCCTCCGCACAGGTCCACGGCGGGGGCGTTGTTCTGCAAGCAGGGTGTTCAGCAGCTCACTGATCTCGGCCACACCGGGTCGGACACCGGTCCTCGGCGGGGCGGGGAGGAGCGCGAAGACGAGTCGCCACGCCGGGCTGTCCTTGCCGATCAGCAGGAGCAGGTCTAGCAATCGTGGGTCGAGTTCTACGACCTCACGAGCGCAGGCGGCCAGCAGGTCGGCGAGCAGAGCGGCGTGGGCCACGCCGCGGCGTTCGATCCCGATCGCGTCGGCGAGTTGGGTCAACTGGTGGCTGCGCGCGGCGGGCCACAGGCAGTTCGCCAGGTACAGGCCGTCCACGCGCGCCGCGTCGAGCGGCTTGAGGTTCGTCGAGGCGAACGCCTCGTCCAGAACGGGGAAGTCGAGCTGTTCGCCGTTGTAGGCGACCAGGACGTCAGCGCCTTCCGCCCACTGCGCGAATTGGGACAGCGCGTCTTCGACTGGGATCGCCTCGACGGAGTGCCGCGCCCGGCGGTGGGGTGGCACCTCGTGGCCGTCGGACAGCTCCAAGAACCTCTCGAAACTACGACCTTCCGCCACCCAGTCGACATCGTCGCCGGTCTTCACCGCGCCGATCTGCCAGATCTGCCGCGTCAGCGCTCCGCCGTCATCGATCTTGGCGCGGACGGAGGTCTCCAGATCGATCACGACAACGCGCACAGCGGCGTTCTTGTGCCTGCGAGGTGACTGCGTCCGGCGATCGGGCCCAGCACTTGTGCTTTCGGTCGCGTACGCGGGAGGGGTTTGCGGCTTGTGGGCGGTTCCAGAGGCTCCCAGCAGGGTGAAACTGCCATCCGGCTCCACGAGGAGCTCACCAGCTTCGCTCGCTCGGCGCAGCATCGCCCGAGCCGCCTCGGGGGCCGAGGGGAGGTGTGCTTTGGCGAGAACGCCGCAAACGTCCTCGAGCCTTCCCTGCACAAGCCTCGCCTTACGGAGCAGTCCCATCAAGCGCGTCGCCAAGTTGGTTCAGCCAACCCTTCGTGCAGAGTTACAGAGCGTAATTGGTCGGTGACTTAACGAACGAGGTGGCCGTGATAGACGCATCGATCGCGACCGCGCACTCACAACCGCCTGCCTTCCTCAAAGCGCCGTCGCCCAGTAGAAGTGGGGTACACGTACGGTGGAACCGGGGTGTGTGCGAATGATCGTGAACCCCTTGCAGGTCGTTACCTTCAGCTGAAATTGGTCTCTAAAGACCACCCGAATGGCCCATTTGGGCCTCAAGTTCGACGCGATTGCGCTAAGATCCTGTCTCGCGTAGCGTCGAGCGACATACCCTGATCCGGGTCGCGGTTGATCGATTGTCGTTGCAGTTTGGTGCCGATGAACTGTGCGCCTGGGCTGACCGGTTGATTCCGGAGTTCAAGGCGTCCGCAGGGTGGTGGTCCGGTGCCGGTGGACGACCGGACGGTGTTCACCGCGATCGTCTACGGGCTGCCCAGCTGGCGGGTAGCGGGAGTTGCTGCCGTCATTCGGGCGAGTGTGCCGACCGCGCACCGCCGGTTCACCGTGACCAGGGCAGCGTTGTGACGACGGCTGTACGAGATCACGCTGGATGAGCTGGGTACCGGGCGGGTCGACTTGCCGCGGGCGATCGTGGACGCCGCCCAGCAAGGCTTTGTTAGATGCTGCTGACCTGGCGGTTCTGTGAGGAGGCCGTGACCTGGACGGGTTGGCGGCAGGTGCGGCAACCGTTCCGCCTGGCCACGAGTAAGTGCTGGAGTTCGCCCAGGACACCGTAGAGGGACAGGCCTCGCAACGGCTTTCGGGTGCGGTGGAGCTTGGTGCAGAGGGCGTGGACGACGTAGGAGAGGGTGACGTGGCGGGGTGCCAGCCGGTGTCCAGGAGCGGCCCTCGAAGTGGTCCAGGCCGAGGCCGTCTTGAGTTCGCGGTAGTCGCGTTCGATGCGCCAGTGCATTTGGTGATCGTGACCAGGTCGCGCAGCCGGATGCCCGAGGGCAGGATGGACAGCCGGTAGTTGGTGGGCTCGGGTTTACCGGTGGACCATTCGGCCAGCAGCCAGCACTCAGGTAGACCCACGTCGAGGTTGCGGGGATGTCGCGGTTGGTCGGGTGTACCCCGCAGCGTGAGGAAGCGGAAACGCATGGCCGCGGTCGGGGTTGCTGGCGGTCTGGCGGGAGCCGTGGCGGCAGCGCGCCGTGCCTGTCCCATACTTGAGGTCTGAACAGCACAAACGACTTCGCCGGAACCCTGCAGGAGTGGCCTGTCGTAGCCAGCGACGCACTCACAGTCCATGGGAAGCCGGTCGGATGCCGGCCGAGTAACGTCGGGCCGCTATCGTCGTATCCATGTTCGACGCCTTCGACAAGAACGATCTGCTGCTGTCGATGATGGCTACCGTCGCAGGGGTTGGTGTTGATATGGAGGCGGCTGCGAAGGCGTTCAATGCGACGCGGGGAGACTTCCGGGCGAAGTTCACTGCGGCGGTGGAGGCGCGGCTGGCGTCACTGGCTGCCCCTGAGGTGTTCATCGAGGTGCCTGAGCACCCGGAGGAACTCCTCAAAGGCGATCTCGAGAAGTTGGTGCGGCCCGCGGCGGTTGGCTTCCTCCGGTCCTACCCGACCAAGGACGAGTTGCTCGACCAAGCTGCCAGGATCCGACGGCGCCAGGACCAGCGGCCGGCATGGATACCCCGGATCGACCGGGACGGCAATGCCATCCCGGTCGAAGAGGACTCGACCGACACCGTGCGCGAGCCCGATCGGCCGCTGGCGGTCACCGTGCTCGCCGAGGTCGGAGAGGTCACGGTCCGACTACCGGCGGCGGAGCAGGAGCGAGCGGAGTTGGCGATCGCGCCGGGTGGCATCGGTGAGTGGGAGTCCGCCCTGTACGCCCTGTATGGCTTTGGCGACGAAAACTCACCGACGTCGACCGTGACGATCGACGCTGCGGCCAACGAAGCGCTCGTCCCCGATGAGAACCGCTGGTGGTCGACCGAGCCGCCACAACGCGTGTCGGCCATGAAAGACCCAGGGGTGGCCAGTGAGCTGCTGGCCACCAGCGCGACGTTGGGCGGACGACCAGTCATCGACGACACACCCGAGGTGGACGTCGCCATCGCCGACGCTCTGCTGTCCGCGGGTGACTGGCGGTACAGCCCGCAGTGGCGGCTGGAAACCTGGGCGCCCGGTGACGACGCCGCCACCCTGGCGATCGCTCGCGCCGCCATCGCCGGCTGGGCGGACGATCACCGCAGCGGCGTGATCGTGTACGTGTACGGCGGTGCGCTGCACACCCGTGAGGGTCTGGTCGGTGCCCCGGTTCCCTTGCACAGCTACCTGCTGACCGTGACCCGCTCCGCCGATGGCACCGACACCGTCGACACCGTCCACAGGATGATCTGGTCGTGCCCAGGTGAGCACTGGTGCCGTCGAGGCGGCTGCCCTGACGATGTGGTTGTTCCTGACCTGGCGGCGCTGCTGATGCCGATCGTCACCGCCGGACACGCCGCCGAGGCAGCATCCGACAGCGGTGATGGTGATTGGGCGGAGTCCCACGAGGAGCTCTACGGCGACAGCGACGACGGCGAGGGCGATACCTATCCCGACCAAGTCCTGGAGCACGTGACAGCGATCCTGTCGCATGCCGGTTGGATTGAGCTGGAGGAAACGATCTGGGAAGGCGGTCTGGAACAGTCGCTACTGCGCCGAGGCGAGCACTGTCTGACCGCCGCATACGACCCGGTCACCCGGCAAATCCAACTGGTCGACGGCAAGGCCGAACTCGACCTGACGTTGCAGGCGCTGGGCGAGGATGGTGTCCTCATCGGCGACGACACATGGGAGAGCGTCGACATCAACGAGGCCACCCTCGAAAGCTGGGGTGCCGACCTGCTGGCCGCAGCCGACGACCTGCTCCACGGACGCATCGCGAACCTGCCCCAGCTCACGTCCCCCGTCCAAGTCACGATGCTCGGACTTCACCCACACGCTAACGGCACCCTGCGTGGCCCTGACGCCGCAACGCTCGTGGAGCAACAACTCGACGCCTTGTTCGGCAAGATCGGCCTGCTCGCATCCCACGAATAGTCATAGCCGGACAAGAGAACACGAATTTCCTCAAGTCCGCCAGGTGGTCGCTCGAGGTGAGTTGCAGTGCTTGCAGAACTCCTCCGGCATCGAGGACGGCGAGGCGCTGCGCAAGCTGGAGCGGGAGCTCGACGCGCCAGGCTGCACTGCGGCCTTCGTGGCGCAGGTCGGTACGGAACTGGTGACGATGGAGTCCGCGTCCGACGCGGCGCCAAGCCGGAAATGTTCAAGTCGTTGAAGGGCTCGCTCGAAGACCGCGGGCCCACCAGGATATCGCAGCCGGTGGCACCGACTCTTGGGCGAGTCGGCCGGAAACATTGCGAATCGGAGCGAGTTGGTCCCAGAGGTCCGGCCCTAACCAGTTACGTCCGCCAGCGTTCGACCAGTCGACTTCACCCTCGTCTTGTGGTGAGCACTCTGACATGGCGGCCCACAGCCCCGCCGCCGGGCGAACAGGGATGTCTTCCGACACTGCGGCGGCTGCGGATGCGATTGCCAGGCCCGCCGGGTCGAAGTCACCCCAGTACCAGACGTCACCTGTGGCCGGGCCGCGTCCGGCGACGTCAACGCTGAGCGAGATGACCTGCGCGGGGAAGGACTTTCCGGAACCCCATGCTACGAGCCCGACGTCGTGGCCGGAGGACCGGCGCAGCTGCTCGACGGCCACCCAGTAGGTGTCGCTGTTTTCGACCACCAGGAGATCGGCGCCGTCGCCTACCTGTGCTGCGGGAAGTGGTGGTGGGATCCGAACGCAGGCCAGCAGTTCGAAGGTGAGGCGTCCAGGCCCGAACGCCGAACCCCGAGACAGCTCGTCGAGGCGCTTCTCCTTACCGAAGATTTCCGCTGACCGGTACCGCACAGGAACCACCGGTACAGTCGAGTGCTCGGTGCGCCCCAACCAGTCGTTGATGGCTGTCAGGTCGTGGAAGACCTGGTCGGACAGCGCCGGCAACGATGACACCCAACCAAGCTGACCCCGCCACGGGAAAGAACGCCACGGCTTTGTCCCACGTGGCTTGCGAGCGGTCGGGACGGTGACGAACCGGGGGAGCGGGGGAGCCGTTGTCCGGTCCCAGGCGTCTATCGGCAATTCGATCAACCCGCGCAGGGCAAGTTCGCGCAGTACGGCATTGAGAGCGGCCGTCTGGTCGGGGTCTCCAACCAGACGCGGCGCGGTCATGGCCCACAGCCGCCACAAGCCGTCGAGGTCGATGCGCACGGAACCCACTGCGGTGAGCGCCTCACCGAACGCCGATATCTCGGACGCACGTGGTGCTGCGGTGCTCATCAACGGACCTCGTACCGGGTCGTGGTGACCCAGTTCTGTGGCGATGACGGATCACGTCCACCAGTGATCGCACCGGGCACGTCAACGCCGTCCACGACGCTGGCGCGCAGCCGCAGGAAAGAGAGGTTCCGGCGCAGGTCACCGTCGTTGCGCAACTTCACGATCACAGAACCGTTACCGGTGAACGCCTCGTCAACGGCCGGGTCGTGCAAGCCGGTGGCACAGACGAGTTGGACGCCGGTGTGGGCGGCCAACCGGTGTTGCATCGCTATGAGGGTTTCCGCCGACGCCGCACCGAACGGGTTGTCCAGGATCAGCGTCCCGGCCGGCCGTGAACCACCGCTGCGATGGGCCGATCGGACCTGCGACAGCGCGCAGTAGACGAGGACCGCCAGAGTAAGCACCTGGCCCCCGGAGAACTCGTGCGGGATCCGATCGGGCGGGCAGTATTCGGACTTCCCGTCGATCCGGGGTTTCAAGATTTCGATCGACCACGCGCCGGCCCGGGAACGGTCGACGACCGTGTCGCGAACAGCATCGGCGAGCCAGCGCGCCCGGACTTCCGAGGACTTCGCCTTCTTGGGGTTGGTCGCGAGCTCCAGCGACCACGAGTCGACCCGTTTGGCCAACCGGGCGGCGGCCTCGTCGTCCGGAGCCTCGTCGAACCTGATCTTGATCGCTGGCGCGTCGGACAGATCGACCCCGAGACCGGCCGGCAACTTCGAGGACTTGGACACCTCGCGCAGAAGGCGTCGCTGATCACGGCACAGCGACAACAGACCGTCGCGGAGGATCGACCGGTGCTCGTCCAACTCGCGCAAGTCCGCTGCCGCGGATTCCGTCATCGACCGAATGCGCTGCGCCAGTACCGGCGCCTCGGCGGCCAGGTCCGTGTCGGGAAGGGATTGGACCCGGACCAGCACGGGTGATTCCAGGTCGTTCCACTCCTTGCTCGCAGCGATCGTCTTGGCTTCGCTGATGGCGGTGTTCAACTTCTCCCGCTCGGCGCGTTCGAGTCCGTCAGCCTTCTGTCGTTCCTCCACCAAAGAGAGCATCCGTGTTCGTGCGGCCTGCTTCGACCCGGCGAAGGGCTGGGTGGCGGGCACGCGGTCGCCCACCCACAACCTGGAGGTGTCGCTGAGCGCCTCGACGTCGGAGCGGACGGCCGCCACCAACTCGTTGGCTTCCGACTCCACCGCATCGGCCTGGTCACGCCGTTCCTTCAGTTCGAGGTTGCGCGTTTCCAGCTTCTCCAAGAGCCGGGGTATGTCCGCGGGCGACTCGGGTGCCCACGATGTGTCGCGCAGGTCGACGTAATTCTGGTGTCCGCCGGCGGTGGGCTGGGCGTCGATCAGGTCTTTCTGTGCACGCTCGGATTCGACCTCCGCGTTCAACCGGGACTTCTCGGCATCCTCGGCGGCTTGGCGCGCCCGCTGTTGGGCAGCAGCCAGCAGCAAGGGCGACGCCGCTTCGCCGGACCATGACAGGTGCTCGGCGCGGGAGAGTGTCGCCGCACCGTACTTCGTAGTCCGTTGCCTTGCTCGCCCGAGTTCCGCCTCGGCGCGCTGGAGCGCTCCGGCTTCGGCCATGCCGGCCTCTGCCAAGGCCAGTTCGTCACGCGCCGCCGTCCACGTCGCCCGGAGGACTTCCAGGTTGCCGCCGGGGTCGGCCGCCGCATGGTCCACACCGAGCTCACCACGCTCCCGGCCGTGGGCCTCAGCCGCGCTGCGTGACTGCGCCGCTCTTCGCATCGCCGCCCCGATCACCGCGCGTGCTTTCCTCACACGTTCCGCTGCCGCATCGAGGTCTCGTGCCGCTCGCGCTCGGCTCGCCTCCAGCCCGGGTCGCCGCGCGGCTTGGAACTCCGCCTTCTCGACAAGGTCCGCGAGTCTTTCGGCCGCTGCGGCGTGCTTGTCGGCAACGACCGCGTTGCGCAGTTCCGCTTGGTGCTCCTGACGTGCACCAGCGGCCGTCTCCCGTGCGGATTTCTGCTGGGTGGTCAGCTCCTCGCGTCTGCCTTCCGCCTCACGCAACCGGCCTGAGGCCTCTTGCTCCGCTCGGACCAGGTCTTCTCGCGAGTAGCCCTTCCAGCGCTGCACGATGTTTCCGCACATTGCCGCTGTATCCCGATAGCGGCGTGCTGTGCGGTGTGCTTGTGCTGCGGCTTCCGCCGACTCGGCAACGGTGTGTTCGAGTTCCGCCTTGACCTCGCGAGCCCACTCACGGTCCCATGTGGCTCGGTGCGGCACGACGACGTGGTGAGTGACGTCGTCAACTACAGCGAGTGTGGTTGCCGCCGGAGCGGTCGACACTACGACAGGCGTGCGCGTGCGCGGGCTTCCGTGCGTCAATTCCCCCACAGCCTCGGTGAACCTGCTCGGGTCGGTGACGATCACACCACCGGCCAACTCCGGGTGCCGGCTGATGAACGGCTCCCGGTGGCCGGGGTCGGTGATGTTGCGCTCGATCCAGTTGAGGCCGGTCACGGCGCCGATGCCAGACCGGTTGAGGATGTCGAGCACGACAAGCACATCGAGGCCGGCCGAGGCGATGCCGGTGTCGGTCAGGTGGTTCAGCTCTTCCTGAGCGGACCTGGCCTCGGACTGCTTCTCCGCTGCCCTGGCGTCTGCTTGGTGCGCGAGGTTCGTCGCCAGCTCGACCACGCGAGCGAGCGGGGCCACGTCCTCGGGATCGCCTCCGATGAGTTCCCGTACGGTCTCGTCTGCCGCTGCGGCGCTCAGGTCGCGGTCATGGTCCGCCAAGGTCTTGCCGTGTTGTTCGGCGGCTCGCCGCAGGGCGATGAGTTCGGTGTCGACGGTGTTGATGTCGTTGGAGAAGCGGTCGAACGCCTGCTCGGCGTCCTGGGCTCGCTGCCTGGCCTCCTCGGCGTTCACCGTGGCGGCCTGGCTTGTTTCCCGCCATCGGCGCACGCAGGCGTCCGGCCGTTCGCTGTTGGTGAGCCACCCCTCGTTCACCGCCGATGCTCGCGCCTGGTCAGCTTCATCGACCAGGTCGGCGATCGCCTCCAACTGCCTGGCGACCTCCCGGCCGTCCATCAGCGCTTTTGTGTGCGCTTCCTGTGCGTCGCGCTCGTCCTGTTCGGTGTCCGCAACGAGTTGATCGGCGGTGGCGGCGGTCTGGAGCATCTCATCGATCAGGGCGTCGAGACGCCCGGCGAGGTTCGCCGCCGCCGTGACGCGCCGCTCCCGCAAGGGGGCGAGCCCGGCTTCGGCGGCGTCGTAGGCGGCTTGGGCTTCGTCTAGCCGGGCACGGGCGATCTGCAACTCCAGTACTGCGTCGACCGCGGCCCACGCTTCGAACTCCGCCGTTCTCTCCGCCGCTGCGGTCTTGGCGAGTACGACAGCCTCCTGTGCGGTGGCGACCCTCGCTCGTGCCTCCTCCAACTGCAACTGCAAGCGGATGTCGCTGATCTGCCTGTACTCGTAGCGGGCCTTGTTGGCCTCCTGGGCCGCTGAGACTGCCGCCTCCTCCAAACCGACGAGGTCACGTTGGTCCTGTTCGATCCTCATCTCCAGGGCGGAGGCGAGTTCACCGCCCTCGAACAGCACCTTGCGGGCCTTTGCCGCGGCTTCGGCGGCTCGTTCCGAGCGCTGTGCGACCAATTCGATGCGCGGCACGATGGCAGCGCCGAAACCGGTGAGGAGTTCCAGACTCGGCCTGGTCGAGGCGAGGTGCGCGTAAGCCTCCAGCTTGCCGGTGAACGCCTCCAGGTCCCGTTCGTCGTTCAGCGCGGCGACGAAGAAGCGCACTACGTTGTCCGGCGAGTTGAATGACGACAGAAGCGACTCGGCGCCCGTCTCTGAGTCGTTCATGCGCATCTGGTAGCCGAACAGCGTGGGGTCGACGCTGGTGTTGTCCTCGAGGGCCCTCGTCCACTCCTTCTGCTTGTCTACGAGCAGTCCTCGCGCCTTGGGGTGCGAGGCGATCAGGTCTCCCACCGCCCCGCGGAAGTCCTTGTAGGTGGTGCGCTTGCCTGCGGTGATGAATGGCAGGTCGTCGATGCCGGGGAGACCTGTGCCGGTGCGGAACAGGTACCAGAGGCGGTGCATGTTGGTCGTCGAGCGCATTTTGTGCCCCGGCTGCCGACGCCCGTCCTTCCACTCCATCACCGCGCCGGTGACCGTGCGCGTTCCGCTCTGGGCGTCCTCCCACTCGCAGACGATGTGGGAGGTGTCGCCGGTGAGCACGTAGTCGCCGAGGATCTTGCCACCGACCTGCTCGCGGGCCGCCGGGACGACAAGGCTGCACAGCAGCGTGATCAGCGTGGACTTGCCGCCGGTGTTGGTCAGCGACAGCAGCACCCTGGACGCCGCGCCGTCGCGGGTGGTGAAGTCGAGGTCGAGCGGGTCGAACCGTGCCCGATCCGGACCGACCCCCATCAGCTTCACCCTGCGCAGCCGCAGAGGCGGTACCGGAAGGTCGCTGTTCTTCGGAGGGTCGATGGTGAACAGATCCGTCACGACGAGCGGCCTCCGTGGACCTCGACCAAGTCACCATCCAGGTCGTTCACCAGGCGGTACAAGTCGGAATCCTCGCACAGCGCCATCACCGCGTGGCGGAACCTTGGCCGGGTCGTCCAGGTGCCACCGTCCGCCTCGCCGCGAGCATTGAGGTATCCGGCTTCGGTGAGCAGTTTGCACACCCGCTTGACCAGACCGTGCCGGTCACTTGTCGACTTTCTGATCGCGTTGGGGCGGGCCGTGGTGAGGTCCTGCCACCGCCGCCATGCCTCGACCAGGTCATCGTCTGCGGCGGCGTCCTCGGTCGACGCGTCAGCGTGCGCCTGAGCGAGGCGATCGAGGGTGTCCACCACCGACTGGGTGGTGAAAGCCGTGATCCGGTCAGGGTCCTCGATCATCGCCGCTTCCGGGTAGGCGGTGCGGGCTACCGCGAGGATGGCTGCCCCGAGCACGACTCGGTGGTAGGGCTGTGCCCGCTTCATGAAATCGGTCAGCGTCAGCCGCAGTGGCGAGTGGTGCCGTGCGGTGACGACGATGCCTTCCCGTTCGTCTACGTGCACGTCCAGGCCCGCGCCCGAGAAGACCCTGTCCACGGCCGCGGCGAAATCCGGTTCCGCCTGGTACCGGTTCACGACCCGATACATGTCCTCGTTCCGGGCGGGTGTCTCTCGCGGCCGTGCGGCCCACGCCAGGAATCGACCGATGTCCACCTCGTCAGCCGGAGTGGTCATGTGCCGACCTCCTCATCGGTGTCGTCATCGTCGAGATCATGTCTGGGAGCCTTGGCGTCAACTGGTTCGCCGATATCGGCCGAGACCTCACCGGGGACGAGTAACAGGTCGTCCGACCTGATGTCATCGGTGTCGATCTCCGCTCCGGTACGCACCGCGACGATGACCCGATCACCAGCGGACCGTCCCGCCAGCCGAGTCGCCCAGGCCCGGTGCGCGGCGTGCACCACCGTCGCGGCCAGTTGGCGTGCGTCCAGCGGTTCGTCCTCGAACGTATCGTCGGCGATGTCGTCGACGCGGGCGAGCAACTGCGACAGCAGGATGGGCTCGTCTATCGCGCCCAAGACGGCGTCCACGGTGTTCTCGTAGGGCTCCCACCACTCGGGCTGCTCCTCCGACTCGATCTCGGCGGGGTGGAACTCCTCGCCGGGATCGGGAGGTCGAGGCGGAGCGCACAACTCGTCGGTAAGCTCTGTCAGTGACGTCCACCAGCGGACTGGAACACCGCCTACCAGCGCAAGCAGTCGGTCTGCGACCTCAGAGGCACGCGCGGTCGACTGTGCGAGGAAGGGCGACAGCAGCTCCTTGCCGATGTCCGCGCGATGCGTCGACCGCGGCGGCCGAGAGAAGCGGTCGTCGAGTGCCGCACGCAACCGCGATCTGGCGCCGATGAGGTGCCGGTGCAGGTCATCGTGCCGTCGACGGCACTCACGCAGGATTTCGACCAGTTGGTTCGCGGCGGCCAGACGGGTTGGGTCGTCGATCTCGCTTCGACGTGCCGCGACCGCGTCCAACAGCGCCGATTCGGCATCGAGACGGTCTCGGACATGAGCGAGAGCGGCTTCCAACAGTTCGGGTACCGAAATCAGCCAGTCGTGAGTGTCGGGGTCGACCAGGGTGTCCGCGATGATCCTCCTGATCCGCTCCTGGTACTGGATTGACCGGTAACGCGCATGACGAGCGATCTGGACCGCAGATTCCACCGCACCGCGTGCGATCAAGGCGTTCAACTGCGCCTCGTTCGCGATCTGCGCCGCCTCAATGTCGATGTCGAGCGCCTCGACGAAGATGTTGATCGCCTGCTCAGACGCGCGCAGGTGGTCGAGCCCGTCACTACCAGTCGGGTGCAGGTAGAGCAGTCGGAACCGCTGGGTCCGCCACTTTGGCCCTGCGTCGGTATGCACCAGATGGTCGACCGTCTCCACCTCGGTAGTGACCAGCGAGACGACTACCCGGTCGGCGACCGATGCCCATTCCGCCTCTGCGGCATCCGGTGCCTGTCGTGCCGCTTGGCTTGTCGCGTATTCGAGCGCTTCATCCCAGGTCCGCCCCACCGATATGCCCATTGCGAGGGCCACCTGGTCGATCACGGCGAGAGCGATCGTGAAGAGGTCGTAGCGATCCCAAAAATCGCCGTCGAGGCCGCCTTTAGTGCGTTCGATATCAGTCAGCACCTGAATGGGGGCCAGCGCTCGACGACGACGCGTTATGGACTCATCGTCGGTCGGGATGACGACGGTCCAGTTGTCGAGGTCATCGACTGACCTACTGAAGCCGTGGTCGACTCCGTCATACGGCGAAAGGTCTGTGCCAGCCATTAATGCCGCTGTTCACCATCGCACGCTGACCCGTACACACCCAACTGCCACTCCCGCCTGATCGCACCGTGTAGGGTTGATCGGACGATAGCGCGATGTCGTTACTGGTCACCCCAGCCCTGACGATCGTCCATCGAACGGAGTAACTGTCCACCGATCCGTCCATGACGAGCCTCCGGTGCCACCGGGTGCCGTACAGGGGAGGTCGACGACATCTGCACCTGCGTGCTCGGCCCGTCGTGCCACCTGAAGATCGCGGTGCAGACAGGCCCTCTGCGTGTGGCTGGTTCCTTGGACGAGGTGGCCCTGGCGATGAGGGTAGTGGTCAGAATCGCCAGTTGACCTGGATCCGTTCGGCGACCGTTGCTCCGTCGGGGTTGACGACAGCGGACTCCAGCATCACGAGAACGAGCAGGCGTAGATCGTCCTCGTCCATGTCCGGCACCGCCTCGTCGTGCAACTGTTCGAGTCGCTCTGCGCCACCGAGTTCCTCGAACTCGTCTGTGAACTCCCGGAGCAGCGCTTCCGGATCCTGGCTGATCGACGCTGCGGCGCGTTTGAGAAGCCCGGGGTGGGTGTCGAGTCGTTCGGCGATCAGAGCGAGCACGTACTCATCCGCGTCATCGGCGTCGATGTCGTTGCCGTGGTCCATCGCTGCGGGAAGCGCCATGTCGCGAAGGTGCTCGACGACGTCTTCACCGGTCTGCTCGCAGCGGGCGAGGAGCACCTGGTGCGCCAGTTGTGTGAGTGCGATCAGGTAGGAGACGGCGGCCAGTCCGGTTCCGAGGTTGGTCGTCAGTACCGGCGCGATGTCGTCGGCGGGTCGTTGCCCGCCGTAGACCTCGGCGTACACGCGGGAGGTCGCGAGAACCCGGTGCCATGGCTCGGGAAGATCGGCTTTGTCGTCCGCGAGTTCGGCCACGACATCGTCGAGGACTTCCGCTGGCTGCATGTCGTGGATCTCGGCGATGACCTCGCAACCGGCCACGACGAATCGGGAGTGGAGAGCGACGGCGGTCAGCGCCTGGCTCCCGGTGTCGTCCACGGATTCATCGAGCAGTGCCGGCAGGTCGTCGGGTGTGGAGTGCATCGCCGTCACCAAGGCCACGGCGTGCCGCACGGAGTCCACCGCCATGCCTGCGGCGTTCGGCGCCCTGGTAGCACCTGCGGCGCGCACGCGCCGCTTGCTCTGTCTGCGGCGGTCCTTCTTCCTGCGGTTGGCTTTGCTCACAATCTCGTCCAGACGTCGGCGCGTCCGATACCGCTTCGGCTCGAGCGGCGACTCTATCGGCAACGAGGTCGGAACGTCCGCCTTGACACCCGTTCGGCGTCAAGGCGGACGACCGGATCAGGCGGAGCCGTTCTGCCGTTGTCGGATCAGTCGACTGGTGTACTGAGCAGAGTCGTCAGTGCCCTGACCGGGTAGATGGCCAGCAGGTGTAGTTGCGGTGAGCTGAGTAGTACCACGGTGTCGCCGGTCCGGATTCCGGTCAGGTCGCGCAGGCCTGCGGGGATGAACACGTGGTGTCGGTTGTCGATCCGGTGGGGGCTGTGGGCGTCGAGTCGTATGGTGATCGTCTGGTCGCGTAATTGGGCGGTGGTGCCCTGGTCTGGATGCCAGTCCAGCGCTCGCAGGAGTCTGCGAGCGGGGATGCGCCCGGAGTGGTCGATCGCCGCGGTCGCCAATAGCAGATCCGTGAGGTGTGTCCGGGGTCTGGTGTCGATCGCGACGAGCGGCGTGGACGGGTCGGGTTCGGGTGGGCTGAACAGTGGGGTCGGGCGTTCGGTCATGGTTGGAGTGGGTTGAGGATCGGGAAGACGGGGAGGCCGCCGTCGGGTGGCGGAGTGGTGGCCAGCGGGTGTGGTTCGTGGGTGTAGGCGGCCAGTGCGGTAGCCAGGTCGGCGATGGTGGGTTTGGTGTAGATGGCGGTGACGTCGTCGCTGCGCGGGTGGGCATGGCCTGCGTAGCCTCGGGCGACGGAGGGGCCGTAGTGGCGGTCGATCCAGGTGAGGGTGGTGTGGCGTAGCCAGTGGGTGGAGACGTTGCGGGCGTTGACCCAGGGGAGTCGGTCTCCGAGGCGTTCCCAGAGGCGGTCGTAGCGGCGGTGGTTGATCGGGTTGCCGTCGCGATGGCGCAACAGGGGTTCGGGGGTGGGTTTGCCGTTGCCGCGGTGCTGGCGGTGATCCAGCAGTGAGGCGATCAGGGTGGGGCTGGCTGGTTGCCAGCGGATGGTGTTGTTCTTCTCGCGTAGCTGGATCAGGCAGGTGGTGGGTTCGATGTCGTCCTCGCGGAGGGCGAGCGCGCCGCCGCGTCGGCAGGCGGTTTCCAGGTGGAGGCGGAACAGAAGGGTGTCGAGGACGGCGTCGTGGCCGCTGGTGGTGACCGCGTCGGCAAGAGCCGTCACCTCGGCTGCGCCGAGGGACTGGCGGGTGGTGGGACGGCGTCGGGGTTTGGGGACCTTTCCGGCGGGGTTGTGTTGTGGTGGGAGAAGGTTGTCGTTGATGGCGCGGTTGTAGATGGCGCGCATGGCGGCCAGGAGGTGTTCTGCGACGGAGTGGCCGCCGCGGTCGTTGCGTCGGATCTGCCGGTTCTCGACCAGGCGGCGCATGAGTCCCTCGATCTCCGACGGGGTGACTTCATCCAGCCGCTTGTCGCCGAAGGTCTCGATGATGCGGGTCCAGTAGGTGCCGTAGGTGCGCTTGGCGCCGGTACCGGATGCTGCGATGACGTGGGGTACGTAGTCGCGGAAGGTGGGCAGGTCCGTCGGTACCCACATGAGGTCTTCGGGGGTGAGGCCGAGTTGGGAGATCAGCAGGCGGGCGGCTCGAACGGTCGTGGGATCGGTGCTCAACGAATCCTCGTCTGGGTGGTGTGCGACTGGGGTACCGGGGCGCTGAGCTGCACGATTGATCTTGCTCGACCCTGGGGCGAGAAGTTGTACCACTGTTGGTACGGACTCGCACGGCGACGAGTACCAACGTTGCCCCCGTGCCTGCGTCGCCGGTTCATCCGCACCTCGCGGAGAACCGTGCGCGGTTCGGCCACCGCCTCGCCGCCCTGCGACAGGGTCGCGAGTGGACTCAGGAGCAGTTGGCCGAGGCCAGTGGGTTCGACCGCAAGACGATCAACCGGATCGAGAACGGCCGGCACTCGCCCAGCCTCGACCGCGTGTTCGTCCTGGCTGACGCCCTCGGAGTCGCTCCTCTTGAACTGTTCCGTTGGCCAGACTCGTGATTCACCCCATCGTGTAGGCACACAGCGTCCACAGCGGAGAGTGCCGGTCGACGGAGCGGCACCCGACGACCGGCACTCTCGGCTGCGGCTATCTGCGGCCCGTGATCACCTGCATGGGTGATCGGCGATCACAGGCGGCCCAGTTCGGCGAGGGGATGAGGCTCGCCGGTGTAGGCCGACAACGCTCGCGCCACCTCCTGCGGCATGCCCTTGATGTAGGTCAGGGTCGAACCGCCCTTGGTGTCGGTATGTCCCGCGTAGGCCCGAGCAACCGCATAGCTGTAGTGCCGTTCCACCCATGTAAGGGTGGTATGACGCATCCAGTGTGCGGAGACGCCCAGCTTCGCCGCCCACGGAAGCCTGGCCTGCACGCGCTTCCACATCAGGTCGTAGCGTCGCCGGGTCAACGGTGTGCCGTTCGCGTTCCGCAGGAGCTGGTCACCGGGGTGTCGTACTCCACGCGACTGGGCGTGCTCCAGCAAGCTCGCCACCATGGTGGGACTGATCGGTTGCCAACGCTCCGTCCCGAACTTCTCGCGCAACCGCACCGCACAGGATTCGGTGTCCAAATCCGCCAACCGAAGGCTCAGTGCTCCCGACCTGCGGCACGCGGTCTCGCTGTGCAGCCGGAGCAGCAGCGAGTCCAGAGGTACGTCCCTGCCGGTGGTGACCACTACATGGTTGATGGCCAGCAACTCCTTGCTTCTCAACGCGCGCCGAGTGCTGGGCAGACGTCGCGGCACCTTCACCTCCCAGGCAGGGTTCCAGCCGCGGGGAAGTAGGCCGTCGGCGATGGCCATCCGGAAGAACGTCCGCATGGCTCGGACAGCACTCTCACCCGCGTACCTGCCGCCGCGGGTGTTGGAGCGCAGTTTGGCCTCGCGGGTGCCCTGCCGCTGCAGGATCAGCACATAGGTCACGGTGACCTGGTCGAGCCGGCGGTCAGCGAGGTTGTCAACGGCGCTCGAATGTGGACCCAGCAGCGCCGTCTGAAAATGGAC
>NZ_LWLC01000046.1:9911-46528 GCF_001905065.1 Saccharothrix sp. CB00851 | reverse complement strand
TCCGCACCTGGACCCATTACCCGGCCAAGGCTGCGTGACAAGCCACTAGATCGACGTCAAGATCACAGACGCGTCTGGGACGTCCTCGGCAGCGAGCGCAACTTCGCCATGACCCACGTCATGGCGATCAGCAGGTCCGACGGCAAGGAGTTCACCGCCACGGATCTCGAGCCGCTTCAGCAAGCGCTGCACTTCGGGGTGTCCTTCGCCTTCGGGCGCTGGGTGGGGCCCGCTGCTCCCGTCGGGATCGACGCGACCGGCTCTATCGTGTGGCGACAGTGGGCCAACGTTTTCTGCGACCCGGGACGCAACGGCAGCCTCGCCTGGCTGCATTACCCCAACACGCAGGACCTCCACGATCTCGTTTCCTGCGTGTATGCCGCCTTCGCCGACCCGGACCGCAGCCACACCACACGGTTCCTGCTGTCGATGGCCATAGAGGCGAACCACGCCGGCCGAGTCGAACAGCGCACGATGACGATCTTCTCCGCCCTGGAACTACTGAGCTGGGTCATCCTCAAACTGACCAACGGACTCAGCAACGCCCAGTACAAACAACCCGGCACCAGCGGACGCATCCGGATGTTGCTGGAAGCGGCTTCCGTCGACACGAACATCGACGCGGCGCGCCAGCCCGCTCTCACGCAGTTCGCCACGACGGAGTCGAGCACCGGCACATCACTGGATGGGCCCGCCGCCATCACCAAGGTCCGCAACCGGTTGGTCCACCCCAACGCACCCCAGGACGAGGTCTACCACCTCAACGGCCTCGTCCGGGACACCTGGCTCCTCAGCCGCCACTACCTCAACCTGCTGATCCTGCACTGGCTCGGCTACAACGGGTCGTACCAGACGATCCTCGGCCCAGGCGGCTGGGCAGGCGACGCCAACCCCGCGCCCTGGGCACCCCAGCCGCTCTCAAGCAGCTGATGACCGCGAGGATGGCGACTCGGCAACCGGTTCCGAAGTGAACCCGATCAACTTCCACACCACTCTCGCGCGGACGCGCACGGGGGCGGCAGTCAGTTCCGCCGCCGCCCTTTGACACGGAGGGATGACTGTCTGCCGCTCGGCGTCATCCGCATCCATGGATCGAGACCGCGCGTTGTGGCGGCTGCGCTTCGTCACGCAGGTGCCGATGTCATGGTCGGCGAGAAACGCCCGCCCAGATCCCCGCTGACCGAAGCTCCCGGTACCACCCGCCCATGCCGACCAGACGGCTGTCCACGCACGTCAGCGGCGATCCCGAAGGTCCCGACTGACGACCACCGGTCGGGCGACCAAATACTGGAGAGAATCCCTGACCCTGTTTCACGGTGATCAGGACCGGTTCTCCAGATTTTCTCCGGTTCGGTACACCACTGTCCACAGTGGATCGGAAACGAAGATCGCCCACCAAACCTGTTTGCGCAGGTCAGCGGGCGATTCGCATGCTGTATTCGATTGTGGAGCTGAGGGGACTCGAACCCCTGACCCTCACACTGCCAGTGTGATGCGCTACCAGCTGCGCCACAGCCCCTTGCCTGCACGTTTCCCGGCGGTTGGGGCGCCGTTCTCGTGTGGCAATACCGTACAACACGGCACCGCCGGGGACGAAATCGGGGGGTCCAGTACGGCATCCGGGCTGTTCGGCGGGGGTGTGGCTGCCTACTTGAGCAGGTTGGTCAGCCAGTCCTGGTCGTCCCACTCGACGACCTCGCCGTCCTTCATCACGGTGGGCGTGCCCTGGAACTTGCCGGTCGCCCGCACGGCGTCCAGCTCGGCCTGGGCGTCCTTCTCGTGCGCTCCGCTGTCGACGCACTGCTTGAACGCGTCACCGGTGATCCCGAGGTCCGTGCCGAGCTTCACCAGCTCCTCCTTGGTGTGCCCCGGCCCGCCTTCCTCGGGCTGCCGCAGGAACAGCGCCTCGTGGTACTCCCAGAACTTGCCCTCGTCGACGGCGCACAGGGCGGCGTTCGCCGAATCACGGGAGTAGCCCTCGGGGTCGGAGAGCCGGTTCAGGTACGGCAGGGCGTGGTAGCGGACTTTGAGGTCGCCGGCTTCGATCTCCTGCTTGATCTGGTCGCCGTAGGCCTTCTTGAACGCACCGCAAGCGGGGCAGAGGAAGTCCTCGTACAAGTCGATGGTGACCTTCGCGCCGTCCTTGCCGACGACGACCGCACCGCCCTCGCGGACGATCGGCGCGGACACGCCGGTGACCTCTGGCACGTTGGCCAGCGAGTCGTCCGAATCCGACTTGGACGACAGGACGACCCCGCCGATCACGGCGGCGGCGAGCACCACGACGACCACGATGCCGACGATGACCTTGGTCCGGTCACCGGACGCACCGCGCGCCGCGACCACCGCCTTGGTCGCACGCTGCTGCTGCTTCTTCTTCCGAGCGTTCCGCTCCGCGCCACCCACCGCACTGCCCTCCCGGTCAAAACCCGGCTCGCAGGCTACCGAGAGATGCTGAGCAAAAGCTGAGCGCTCACGCGTCCGGCTGACGAGGACGTCCCGCCACGCGCTCGCCCACCGGCACCTCGGGCCCTTCGTCCAGGCACCCGGACTCCCCGGCGACGTCCGACGCGACGTGCGTCTCCTCCGCTCGGGGCAGGGTCTCGGGCGAGAACAGCCAGAACACCAGCGCCACCGCGGCCATCGCACCCGTCAGGGTGAACGCCGCCTGGTACGAGAACTGGTCGACCAGCACGCCCGCGAGCAGCGGCCCGACGATGGCACCGCAGTCGGCGACCATCTGGAACGCCGCCAGCACCGGCCCGCCCTTGGCCTTCGTCCCGATCACATCGGCCACGACGGCGTTCTGCGGCGGGCCGAGCAGCCCGGCGCCGATACCCGCCACCAGGGAAGCCACCATGAACATCGGCACGCCGACGCTGAACCCGAGCCACACCGTGCCGACCGCGGACACGGCGAGCCCCGCGATGGCGACGGGCTTGCGGCCGATGCTGTCGGACAGCTTGCCGGAGATCATCAGCACGGCCGCGTTGCCCGCCGCGAACACCGACAGCGAGATGCCGGCGATGGCGGGCGTGCTGTGCAGCGCCTCGACCACGAACAGCGGCACCAGCGAGATCCGGATGCCGAACACGGCCCAGCCGTTGGCGAACGCGGAGGCCAGCGCCGCCCGGTACGCCGACAGCCGCACGGCCGCGCGCACCGGCAGCGTCTCCTGCTCGACCGACTTGTCCAGCGCGGCGGCGAGCGTGGACCGGCGCAGGAACCACCACACGACGAGCGCGGCCACCACGAGCGCCACCGCGTACGTGACGAACGGCACCTGGATGGAGATCTCCACGAGCGCCGCGCCGACGATCGGGCCGCCGATGTTGCCGAGCAGGAAACCGGTCGCCCACAGCCCGGACGCCCGGCCGCGCATCGGGGCGGGTGTGATCCGGATCAGCAGGGCGACGGCGGCGACCGTGAACATGGTCGACCCGATGCCCGCGAACGAGCGGAACACGATGAGCTGCCAGTACGCGGTCGCGAAGCCGCACGCGCCGGTGCCGACGGCGACGATGAGGATGCCGACGATGTAGACCCACGTCTCGCCGAACCGGTTGACCAGTCGGCCGCTCATCGGCGCGAACAGGAGCCTGACCAGCGCGAACGAGCTGACCACGGCGGACACGGCGAACGTGCCGACGTCGAAGCTCTTGGCGTAGGCGGGCAGGACGGGCGCCACGATGCCGAACCCGAGGGCGATGATGAAGCTCGCCACGACGAGCACCCACACCTCGCCGGGTAGCCGGGGCTTCGCCTTCACGTCGGACCCGGTCCCCAGCACTGTGCGCCCCTTCCGATCTCCGTTAGCTGTGCTAAGGATATGCGGTACGGCAACTAATTACTCAATCGAGCAGCTCGTCAACTCTGCGTGCATAGGCCGTTACCGGATAACAAACGTCGAAGCCGCACGCTTCCACGAACCGCTCCCCCGCACCGCCCTCGGCCACGTGCGAGGCCACCAGCAACGCTCCCGCCTCCCGCAGTTCCGCCACCACGCCCAGGACCAGCGCCTTGCCCAACCCGCGGCGACGACGCGCCGGCCGCACCACCGCGTGCTCCACCAACCCGACCCGGCGCTCGCCGAACCCGGACGCGAACCCGCCGATCCGGTCACCATCGTCCACCACGACGAACACGCACCGCGGGTCGTCCAACCGCTGCCCGAGGTGGCGCAGCAGCCGCGGCCCGTCCACGCCCAGGTCGTCGGCCAGCAGCTCGGCGATGCCCTCCAGGTCACCGTCCCGCGCCGGCCGCACGACCGGTGAGCGCCGCACCTCGCCCCGGTGCACGACGGCCAACGACTCCTCCACCGCGTGCCACCCGGTGTCGTCGGCGATGCCCTCGATCTCGGCCACCGTGGTCGGTGACGCGTACAGCACCGCCTCGGCACGTCCCACGTCGGCGAACGTCTGCTCCAACCGCATCAGCGTGCCCGCGACCTCGGCCGACGACCCGTACACGCCGCACGCGTGGTTGCCGCCGGGCAGCGGGTTGTCCCGGTTCACCACGACCTGCGCCACACCGACGCGACCGACCTTGCCGTACCGGACGGCGCCGGCGGCCAACCGGGTGGCTTCCACCAGTCCGGCCAGGTCACGGGCCCGGTACGGGTCGAGCAGGTCCGGGTCGTCGGGGTCGCGCAGCGGGTCAACCACGACGTCAGCCTCGCACGTCGCGGTCCTTCCACTTCGCGGTGCCGTGCAACGCCCGCCATGCCGCCTCCAGCGACATCGCGCCGAACGTGACGTAGGCCAGCGGCCCCAGCACGGCCGCCGACTGCGGCTGCCGGGTCCGCTTCAGGTAGATCCACTCGGCGGCCGACTGCGCCAGCCACGCCAGCAGGCCGAGCTTGGACCCGCGCAACGCCGTCACCACCGGCACGACCCCGTACGCGATGTGCGCGAGCCCGGTCGACCCGAGCGACAGGAACGCGCTGCCCGGGCCCTTCGCGTACAGCGACGTGCCGGCCACCATGCTCTTGCGCATCGACGCCCACGTGTCGCCGAACGTGTCCAGCCCCGTCGTGGCCAGCGAGTCGGAACCGTCCACGTACCGCGTCCGGCCGCCGGTGTCGCGGACCAGGGTGGCGAAGCCGACGTCGTCCGCCCGCGACCCGGCGATCGCGGCCCAGCCGCCCGCCCGCTCGTACATCGCCCGGCGGACCAGGATGCAGTGCCCGACGGCCAGCGCCATGCCGCGCCGCCCGTCCACGGTCGTGGTCTCGAACAGCAGCTGGTTCACCGGCGGCAGCAGCAGCCACCACCCGGCGTTCGGCCTGGTCGCGCGCCCGGACGTGGACACCAGGTCGAGGTCGTCCCGCCGGGCGCCCGCGAGCAGCCTGCCGACCAGGTCGGGCGCGGCCTCGGTGTCGGCGTCCACGAACAGCAGCCAGTCGGTGTCGGCGTCGGCGGTGCCCACGTGCAACGCGTGCACCTTGCCCGCCCAGCCCGACGGCGGCCCTGAACTGCTCACCAGCCGCACCCGCGGGTCCTCCGCCGCGTGCCGCCGCACGATCTCGGCGGTGCGGTCGGTCGACGCGTCGTCCACGACCACGATCCGCAGGTCCGAGTAGTCCTGTTTGCGCAGGCCGGTGAGGCACCGGTCGATGGTGCGCTCCTCGTCGCGCGCGGGCACGACCACCGTCACCGGACCGGCGTCGGCCTGTGCCGCGGGCAGCCGCTTGACCTCTTGCCACACCTTGATCGTCACGGCCGCGCGGGCCAGGGCCACCGCCGCGCCGAGGACACCCCATTTCCCCATGGGTCCACAGTGGCACAACACTGACCCCTGTGGAGCTGCCGAACCTGCCGATCCGCCCGCTGCTCGGCGAGATCGCGGCCACGCTGACCGCGCACGGCTCGGCGGTGCTGGTCGCGCCGCCCGGCACGGGCAAGACGACGCTGGTGCCGTTGACGCTGGACGGCCGCGTGGTGGTCGCCGAGCCACGCCGGCTGGCCGCGCGTGCCGCCGCCGCGCGGATGGCGAGCCTGCTCGGCGAACCGGTGGGGCAGACCGTGGGCTACTCGGTGCGCGGCGACCGGAAGACGTCGAAGAACACCCGGATCGAGGTCGTCACCTCGGGTCTGCTGGTGCGGCGGCTGCAGCACGACCCGGAACTCGCGGGCGTCGGCACGGTGCTGCTGGACGAGTGCCACGAACGGCACCTGGACGCGGACCTGCTGCTGGCGTTGCTGCTCGACGCGCGGGCCGGGCTGCGGCCGGACCTGAAGCTGCTGGCCACGTCCGCGACCGTGGCCGCCGACCGGCTGGCCCAGCTCCTGGGCGACGCGCCGGTGATCCGGGTGGAAGCACGCACGTTCCCGGTGGAGGTCGCCCACACCCCTCCCACCCGCAACGAACGGGTCGAGGCCACCGTCGCCCGCGCGATCCACCAGGCCGTGTCCGAAGTGGACGGTGATGTGCTAGCGTTCCTGCCCGGCGTGGGCGAGATCCGTCGGTGCGCCGCGCTGCTGGGCAAGGACGTCGACGTCCTCCCTCTGCACGGCCGCCTCACCACCACCGCACAGGACGACGCCCTGCGCCCCGGTCACCGCCGGCGGGTCGTGCTGGCCACCGCCATCGCCGAGTCGAGCCTGACCGTGCCGGGCGTGCGGGCGGTGGTGGACTCCGGGCTGTCCCGCGTGCCCCGGGTCGACCACCGGCGCGGGCTGTCGGGCCTGGCCACGGTCCGGGTCAGCGCCGCGGTGGCCGACCAGCGCGCGGGCCGGGCGGGACGTGAGGCACCGGGCCGGGTCTACCGGTGCTGGCCCGCGCACGAGCACAGCACGTTGCCGCGCTACCCGGAGCCGGAGATCCGCACCGCCGACCTGACCCGGCTGGCCCTGGAACTGGCCTGCTGGGGCGTGCCGGACGGCGAAGGGCTCGGCTGGTGGGACGCGCCACCGCAGGGCGCGCTGGACGCGGGCCGCTCGGTGCTGCGGGCGCTCGGTGCGCTGGACTCCGAAGGCGCCACCGAACGGGGCCGCCGGATGGCCGACCTGGGCCTGCACCCCCGGCTGGCACGGGCGTTGCTGGACGGTGCCGCGGCCGTGGGCGCGCGCAAGGCCGCCGAGGTGGTGGCGCTGCTGGACGACGACCGGGCGAACTCCGGGATCGAGCTGACTACGCGTGACGCCGATCCGCGCGAGGTCCGCCGCCTGGCCGCGATGGTCGAGGGCACCGGCCACGGCGACCCGGCGCTGGTGGTGGCGCTCGCCTACCCGGAACGGTTGGCGCGCAGGCGTTCGCCCGGTTCGCCGGTGTACCTGATGGCGGGCGGCACGGCGGTGGAGCTGCCGCCCGGCAGTGGGTTGGCCGACTCCGAATGGCTCGCCGTGGCCGTTGCGGACCGTGAGGCGGGCCGCGCCCATGGCCGCATCCGGTTGGCCGCGCGGGCGGACGAAGAGCTCGCCGTGTCCGCCGCGTCGTCCCTGCTGATCACCGAAGACGACGTCCGCTGGGACGGCGACGTGGTGGCGAACCGGCTGCGCAAGCTGGGCGCGATCACGTTGTCCAGCAAGCCGTTGCACGACCGGGAAGCGATCCGGCGTGCGCTGCTCAAAGGCCTGCGCGCGGAAGGCGTCGGCCTGCTGCGGTGGGACGCGGACGGCTTGCGCACGCGTGAGCGGATGGCGTTCCTGCACCGCGTGATCGGCGACCCGTGGCCCTCGGTGGACGACGACGCGCTGCTCGCCGTCATCGATGTGGGCGATGCGCGGCGGAAGGCCGACCTGGCCCGCATCAGCGGCGAGCACGTCGTGCGGCAACTCCTGCCGTGGCCGGCCGCCGCGCGGTTCGACGAACTCGCACCGGACCGCTTGGAGGTGCCTTCGGGTTCACGCATCCGGGTGGACTACTCCGGCCCCGAACCAGTGCTGCCGGTGAAGGTCCAGGAGGTCTTCGGCTGGACCGACACGCCCCGCCTGGCCGACGGCCGCGTGCCCGTCGTCCTGCACCTGCTCTCCCCCGCCGGCCGCCCGACCGCCGTCACCGGCGACCTGGCGTCGTTCTGGCGCACGGGCTATCCCCAGGTCCGCTCCGAACTGCGGGGCCGCTACCCGAAGCACCGCTGGCCGGAGGACCCGATGACCGCCCACCCCGCCCGCCGCTGACCACTCGACGCCGAGGACCAACCACCCAACCCAACCACCGTGCGGGGATCCCAGCGACCCACCCGACCTCCCGCGTACAGCCGGGGCGACCAACCCAACGCAACCACCTACGGATGGGGGTCCGGGGGCAACGCCCGCCGGGCGGGGCCCGGGGGTCGCACCCCCGGAAAACACGAGGAGCGAGGTGGTCGACGCTCTCCGTCGACACACCTCGCCCCGAGCGAGTGGAGGTGCCGGGAATCGAACCCGGGTCCTCTGCCGCATCATCAAGGCTTCTCCGTGCGCAGTCCGCTACATCTCTACTCGGCCCCGGTGATCACGCGGACAAGTCACCGTGATGAGCCCAGCCACTGTGGGTGTCCCGACCGTCCCCCGTGGCCGGGGACGGTGGTGAGCCTCCTAGCTGATGCCGGCGACCGGAGCGGAGGCACCTCCGGGCCGACAGCGTCGCTCCTAGCCTCAGGCGGCGAGGGCGAACGCGCGCTGGTCGTTAGACTCGGCGCTTATTGGTTTGCGATGACGCTTGCGGTGGTCTCTCGCCTGCACCGGCACGCTTCCCTTGAATCAACGCACAAAGTCGAAACCGTTCACCCCCGTGTCGTGGGTCTTGCTCCGCACAGCATAACGTGCCGTCCACCCCGGTTCATTCCCATTACCTTGGTAGGGCTGTCCCCACCCCGCGCTGACCGGCGGACCTGATGGTTCGGGCCACTCGTTCGAGCGATGCTGGTCGGGTCACATCGGGCGTGAAGGTGGGGAACATGACGACGCGGGTCAACCCGGACATCGGCCGGATCAGCGGGTACTTCCTGTTGAACCTGGTCACAGGCATCTTCTGGTTCGTCCTGCTGGTCACCCTGGGCTCGGTGAGCATCGGCACCGCCGTCGTCTGGGTGGGCATCCCGCTGGGCGTGCTGACGATGGCCCTGGCCCGAGGCGCGGCGACCGCGGAACGGGCCTGGCTGCGGGTCACCCTGGGGGTCGACATCCCGCAGCCGTACCGGCCGCTGCCCGCCACCGTGACCGGTCGGGCGAAGGCGCTGGCGAAGGACCCGGCGACGTGGCGCGACTTCGCCTACTGGCTGATCATGCTGCCGCTGGGCGCACTGGAGTTCTCACTCACCGTAGCGCTGTGGTCGGCCGTGCTCGGCACCGTGTTCCTGCCGTTCTACCTGCACTGGCTGCCCGCCACGTGGGAGGTGACGTTCCCCGGCGGCACGGTGTGGCTGATCGACTCGTTCGTCAAGGCGCTCCCGGTGAGCGTCCTGGGCCTGCTGCTCGGCGTCCTGGCCTACCGGCTGCTCAAGGCCCTGGGCCAGGGTCACGCGGTGCTGGCCCGGTCCCTGCTCGGCCCGTCGCGCTACGGCGTGCTGGAGGCCAAGGCGGAGCAGCTGTCCGCCAGTCGGGCCCGCGGCGTGGAGGCAGCCGAGGCGGAGCGCAGGCGCATCGAGCGCGACCTGCACGACGGCGCGCAGCAACGCCTGGTCGCCGTGGCCATGGGCCTGGGCCGGGCGCGCGGCAAGCTGGAGTCCGACCCGGACGCGGCCCGCGAGCTGATCGCCGAGGCGCACGCCGACGCCAAGCTCGCCATCTCCGAGCTGCGCGACCTGGCCCGCGGCATCTACCCGTCCGTACTGGGCGACCGGGGTCTCGACGCGGCCCTGTCCTCCCTCGCCGCGCGGTCGCCGATCCCGGTCGAGGTCGAGGTGGACGTCGAACCGCGCCCGCCGACAGCCGTGGAGAGCACCGCGTACTTCACCGTCGCCGAGACGCTGACCAACATCGCCAAGCACTCCGGCGCCACCCAGGCCCGCGTGAAGGTGTCCCGCACCGAGAACTCCGTGGTGGTGGAGGTCACCGACAACGGCCGCGGTGGCGCGGAGGTGCGCCCGGGTGGTGGCCTCGCGGGCCTGGCGGACCGTGCTGCGACGATTGACGGCGTGGTCGTCGTGGTGAGCCCGATCGGCGGGCCGACCGTGATCCGGACGGAGCTGCCGTGCGCGTGGTGATCGCGGAGGACTCGGTCCTCCTGCGGATGGGTGTGCAACGCCTGCTGGCCGACGAGGGGATCGAGACGGTCGCGGCGGTGGAGGACGGTGACGCGCTGCTCGCCGCGATCGAGGAACACCGCCCCGACCTGGCCCTGGTGGACGTGCGGATGCCGCCCACGTTCACCGACGAGGGCCTGCGTGCCGCGATCGAGGCGCGCAAGCGCGTCCCGAACCTGCCGGTGCTGGTCCTCTCGCAGTACGTGGAGGAGCGCTACGCGGTGGAGCTGCTGGCCGGCGGCGCGAACGGCGTCGGCTACCTGCTCAAGGAACGCGTGGCGGACGTGTCGGAGTTCGTGGCCGCGGTGCGCCGGGTCGCCGAGGGCGGCACGAGCATCGACCACGAGGTCATCACGCAGCTGATGGTCCGCGCCAAGCGCAACCCGGTCGACTCGCTCACCCAGCGTGAGCGCGAGGTGCTCGGCCTGATGGCCCAGGGCCTGTCGAACGCCGCCATCGCCGCCTCGCTGGTCGTGTCCGACGGCGCGGTGGAGAAGCACGTCGGCAACATCTTCGCCAAGCTCGGCCTGGAGCCCAGCACCAGCGAGCACCGCCGCGTGCGCGCCGTGCTGGCCTACCTCAACCTAAGCTGACGCCGAGCAGCCTGGCGCCGTTGTCGTGCAGCACGGCCCGCAGGAACGGCTCACCGAGCCGGTCGTCGGCGGCGGCCCAGCCCTCGATCGCGGCCAGCTGCTCGGCGTAGTCGTACGGGATGTTCGGGAAGTCCGAGCCGAGCACCACCCGGTCGGTCACGTCGACCAGCCTGGCCGCCCAGTCACCCGGCAGCGCCGCCCGCACCTCGGTGAACGGCACGCCCACCATGGTCGTGTCCAGGTGCACCCCGTCGTACCGGCGGACCAGGTCCAGCGCGCCGAGGTAGTCGGGCATCCCGGCGTGCGCCAGCACGGCCACCAGCGACGGGTGCCTGCGCAGCACGTCCTCGAACACGTCCAGCCCCGTGTGCGCGCCCGGCACCGGCCCGTGCCCGCAGTGCACGACCACCGGCACCCGTGCCTCGGCCAGCAGGCCCCACGCGCCGTCGAGCGAACGCGGGTCGTAGCCGCCGACCTGCACGTGCGCCTTGAAGCACCGCGCACCCGCCGTCAACGCCCGCGCCACGTACGCCTCGACGCCCGGCTCCGGGTACAGGGTCGCGGTGGGCACGGCGCCGTCCACGCGTGAGCCGAAGTCCAGCGCCCAGTCCGTCAGCCACTCGCCCATGCCCGGCTTGTGCGGGTACACCAGGGGCGCGAACGCGACCACCCCGAACGACCGCAGCACAGCCAGCCGTTCGTCCTCGGGCAGCCGGTACCGGATCGACCAGTCGACGCCGTAGTGCCGGGACGCGGAGTCGAAGAACGCCCACACCTTGTCCAGCACGCGCTGCGGCATGAAGTGCACGTGCACGTCGACCAGGCCCGGGACGGCGGCGTTCAGTACCGCCCCTTCAACGCACGGCCGTGCGCCTTCTGGATCTCCCGCTCCGCGTCCCGCTTCGCCAGGTCCTGCCGCTTGTCGTAGGACTTCTTGCCGCGCGCCAACGCGAGCTCGACCTTGACGTACCCGTCCTTGAAGTACATCGACAGCGGGATCAGCGACAGACCGCTCTCCTTGGTCTTGCCGATCAGCCGCTCGATCTCGCCGCGGTGCAGCAGCAGCTTCCGCTTGCGCCGCACCTCGTGGTTGGTCCAGGTGCCCGCCACGTACTCCGGGATGTGCAGCGCGTGCAGCCAGATCTCGCCGTCGTCCACCTGGGCGAAGGCGTCCACCAGGGACGCCCGGCCCATGCGCAGGCTCTTCACCTCGGTGCCGACGAGCACGACACCGGCTTCGTAGGTGTCGAGGATGGTGTAGTCGTGCCGAGCCTTGCGGTTCGACGCGATCACCTTCTGACCGCGTTCCTTGACCATGACCGAAACCTTACGTGAGCGCGCCAGCGGTTATCGCCGACCTACAGGCGCACGTAGAGCCGCAGCGTGACGTAGCCGGTCAGCGCCGAGATGGCGATCGCCACACCGACCAGGATCGGTGAGAGGAAGAGGATCTCCACCATGCTCACTTCCGGGATGATGTTGGCCGCGAACAGCTCGCCGAGCACCCGGTTGAGCAGGAACAGCTTCGTCACCACGAGCAGGCCGATCGAAGCGACGGCGCCGATGACACCCGCGACCACCGCCTCGATGAGGAACGGCAGCTGGGTGTACCAGCGGGTGGCGCCGACCAGCCGCATGATGCCGACCTCCGTGCGCCGGGTGAACGCCGACACCTGGATCGTGTTGGAGATCAACATCAACGCCGCGAACGCCTGCAGCAGCGCCAGCGCCAGCGCCGCGTCACGCACGCCGTTGAGGAAGCCGAACAGCCGGTCGAGGTCCTCTCGCTGGTCGTCGACCTTCTTCACGCCCGCCTTGCCGGTGAACGCCTGGACGATCACGTCGGACCGCTGCGCGTCCTCCAGCTTGACCCGGAACATGGCCGGGATCGCCTCGGGACGGGCCAGCTTCGCCAGCTCGGGCTGCGACTCGAAGACCTTCTTGAACCGCTCGTAGCCCTTGTCGCGGTTCTCGTAGACGACGGTCTCGACCCCGGACGTGGTCTCCAGCTGGCTGCGCAGGCTCGAGCACGGCTGCTGCGTGCAGTCCTTGTCGTTGACGCTGATGTCGTTGGTGAGCATGACCGCCACCTCGAGCTTGCCGAGGTAGTCGTCCTGCATCTTGCCCACCATGTTGACGACCAGGAGGCCGACACCGAGCAGGAAGAGCGAGATCGCGGTCGTGAGGATCATCGCGATGGTCATCGTGACGTTCCGGCGCAGGCCGGTGACGACCTCGCTGAACACGAAGCTGGTACGCATCGGGGGGAACGTTCCTCAGGGTCGGGGGATGAGGGGGTCCGGCGGCCTCGGGCTCAGCGGCCCACGCCGTAAACACCCCGCGCGTCGTCGCGGATGATCCGGCCGTGGTCCAGCTCGACCACGCGACGGCGCATGGAGTCGACGATGGAGTGGTCGTGGGTGGCCATCAGCACCGTCGTGCCGGTGCGGTTGATCCGCTCCAGCAGCAACATGATGTCCTGGCTCGTGTCGGGGTCCAGGTTTCCCGTGGGCTCGTCGGCCAGCAGCACCAGCGGCCGGTTGACGAACGCGCGGGCGATCGCCACCCGCTGCTGCTCACCACCGGACAGCTCGTGCGGCATGCGGTCCGCCTTGCCGTCGAGGCCGACCAGCTGCAGCACCTCGGGCACCACCTTGACGATGGTGTTGCGCGGCTTGCCGATCACCTCCAACGCGAACGCGACGTTCTCCGCCACGGTCTTGTTGGTCAGCAGCCGGAAGTCCTGGAACACGCAGCCGATGGACTGGCGCAGGCGGGGGACCCTGCGCCGGGACATCTTGGCCACGTCGAAGTTCGACACGTACACGCGGCCCTTGCTGGGCACTTCCTCCCGCAGCAGCAGCCGCAGGAACGTGGACTTCCCGGAACCGGAAGGCCCGATGAGGAACACGAACTCACCCTTGTCCATCTCGACCGAGACGTTGTCGAGCGCGGGACGCGCGGAGCTCTTGTAGACCTTGGACACGTGTTCGAGGCGAATCACGAGGCGCGAGTGTACTCGCGGCCTGGGTAAAGCCCTCGTCTCGCCCGCCGGATGGCGGCTTGACCGATCAGGACTGGTGCTGCTTGCGCCAGCGGATGCCCGCTTCCAGGAAGTCGTCGATCTCGCCGTCGAGCACCGCGGACGGGTTGCCGACCTCGTGCTCGGTGCGCAGGTCCTTGACCATCTGGTACGGGTGCAGCACGTAGGAGCGCATCTGGTTGCCCCAGCTCGAGCCGGTGTCCTTGAGCGCGTCCATCTTGGCCTGCTCCTCCTGCCGCTGCCGCTCCAGCAGCTTGGCCTGCAGCACGGCCATCGCGGTGGCCTTGTTCTGCAGCTGGGAGCGCTCGTTCTGGCAGGAGACCACGATGCCGGTCGGGATGTGCGTCAGGCGCACCGCCGAGTCGGTCGTGTTCACGCCCTGGCCGCCGGGGCCGGACGAGCGGTACACGTCGACTCGCAGGTCCTTCTCGTCGATGTCGACGTGGTCGGTCTGCTCGACCACGGGCACCACCTCGACGCCCGCGAACGACGTCTGCCGGCGGCCCTGGTTGTCGAACGGCGAGATGCGCACGAGACGGTGCGTGCCCTGCTCGACACTCAGCGTGCCGTAGGCGTACGGGGCCGTGACGCGGAACGTGGCGGACTTGATGCCCGCCTCTTCCGCGTACGAGGTGTCGAACACGTCGATGCTGTAGCCGTGCCGCTCGGCCCACCGCGAGTACATCCGCAGCAGCATCTCGGCGAAGTCGGCCGCGTCCACGCCGCCCGCCTCGGCACGGATGGTGACCAGGGCGTTGCGCTCGTCGTACTCGCCGGACAGCAGCGTGCGGACCTCCAGCGAGGAGATCTCCTCACGCAGCTTCGCGCGCTCGGTGTCCGCCTCGGCGAGGCTGCCCGCGTCACCCTCGTCCTCGGCCAGCTCGTACATGATCGAGAGGTCGTCCAGGCGGTCGCGCAGGCCGGTCACGCGGCGCAGCTCACCCTGCTTGTGGGAGAGCTGGCTGGTGACCTTCTGCGCCTTCTCCTGGTCGTCCCAGAGGTCCGGCCGAGCCGCCGCCTGCTCCAGCTCGGCGACCTGGGCGCGCAGCGCACCGAGGTCCATCACCGCCTCGATGCTCGAAAGCGTGGCGGAGAGGTCCTTGATGTCTGCTTCGACGTCGGGATTCACGTCCCAAGATTACGCCGGCACCGGTCGCGGAGTGCGACCGGTGGGCGCGTTTCAGGCCGTCGGGATGGCGTCGAGCAGCTTGAGCACGGCCTTGGCGTGGGCCAGGCCGAACTCGGCGACCGCCTTGGCGTAGGCGTCCTCCGCGGTCTTGACCGCCGTCTTGGCGGCCTCCTGCTCGGCGCCGTAGCTGGCGCGGGCGGAGTCCACGAGCGCTTGCCGCTGTTTCGCGGTCAACGAGCCCGCGTGCACCAGCCGCAGGATCAGCGGGCTGCGCAGGTGGTCCGGTCCCGGCTCGGAGAGCAGCCAGTTCTTGAACGCCTTCTTGCCCGCCGCGGTCAGCACGTACTGCTGGCTCGAACGCGGGCCCTGCTTGCCGAGGCGCAGCAGGCCCTGGTCCGCCAACGCGGGCAGCTCGCGGTAGACCTGGCTGCGGGTGACGCTGAAGAAGGCGCCGAAGCGCTCTCCCGCCTCAGCCACGAGCTGGCCACCGGTCTTGGGTCCGTCGTGCAGCAGCCCGAGCAGGGCAGCCGCCGTCGCATTCAGGTCCGACACCCCACCAACGGTGCCACGCTCACCGGGCGCTGTCCACAATGGTCAGCCGTTCTGTCCACTGTGGCTGATCACGGGCTAGTGGAGTTGGGCCAAGCGGAGCAACGCAAAGCATCGCTGCGTAACCGCCCGCTGATCAACGCCACGCGTTCGGCCGCTTGACCGCGACTGTCCACGCCAAGTGGAAATCCATTGAGGCACAAGGGAAACCGCACTATTGCGTTCACTCGAACGGCAGCGCGGTGTCACGCGCCGCGTCCACCCGCCCCACCGGCCCTCTCGGGGGATAGCACAACCCGGTGATGTCCGGCCGCCGAGGTGGCAAACACGTCCGGTGGTGGGACCATTACGGCGGGTGTTCGTTCGACTGGGAGGTCAGCTGTGGGCATCAAATGGACGACGGGAACGAAGGTAGTCCGCAACGCCCGCGCCTGGGCGTCCGGCACGATCCCGGAGCAGGCGGGCAAGGACGAGTGCATGGTGTGCGGCAAGCAGATCCGCAGGCATCGCACGGTCAGCGGCGAAGGCCGGGTGTGCTCCCTCACCTGCGCCCAGTACTGGGCCGAGAACATGACCTGAGCCCCGACGAGCGAAAGGCCCCCGGGACAACTTCCCGGGGGCCTTTCACGTAGTAGCGGGGACAGGATTTGAACCTGCGACCTCTGGGTTATGAGCCCAGCGAGCTACCGAGCTGCTCCACCCCGCGCTGCAAGTACAACTATACACACCCCAAAAACCCCTTATTCACCGGGGTCCCCACCCTCTATCCCTCCAGCTCACCGAGCCGCCGCCCCAAAGGTTGCACGCCGACACCAGCACCTGACCTCGGTCCGCGACCAGGACCTGACCTCGGCGTTGCCCAAGAAGCCCTGGTCCACGACACCGCAGCCCACCCACCCCCCACGACCCGACGGGGATCCAGGGGGCTCGCCCCCGGTCGGGGGCGCAGGGGGCGAAGCCCGCCTGCCCGGGGTCCGGGGGTTGGACCCCCGGTGTAAGTGCGAAAAAGCCCCGTCCGTGATCTCCACGGACAGGGCAATCCCACTTTGTAGCGGGGACAGGATTTGAACCTGCGACCTCTGGGTTATGAGCCCAGCGAGCTACCGAGCTGCTCCACCCCGCGCTGCATTCAGAACTCTACGCGCAGGTTACGGGGATATGCAAATCGGGTGGCCTGGAACGTGTGCCAGGCCACCCGATCGCGATATCAGTGCAGGTCAGCCGGTCGGTGTCGGTGACGGCTGGGTGGTGGACGGCGTCTGCGTGGACGCCGCGCTGGCCGTCTCGAACCTCTTCGTCGCGTCGTCCAGCGCCTTGTAGGCGTTGCCGAGTTCGACGAAGTCACCGCTGGACTGGGCCGCCTGGATGCGGTCGATGGCCGCCTGGATGTCCCGCACGGCCTGCTGCAGCTCCGTGCCGCCCTGCTGCCCGTCGGCGGGCGGCGTGGGCGTGGTGGTCGGCGTCGACGTCGGCGGCTGGCCGTTGTTCTCCGTGGGCGGCACCTGGGTCGACGAGCCGGACAGCACCTGCTCCATCGCCTCGCTCAGCGTCGGCGCGTAACCCACCTTGTCGCCGAAGCTGACCAGCACCTTGTACAGCTGCGGGAACTGGGTGTTCTGGCTGGCCCGTTCGATGTAGATGGGCTCCACGTAGAGCAGGCCGCCGCCCACCGGCAACGTCAGCAGGTTGCCGTAGACGACCTTCGTCTGCCGCTGGGCGAGCAGGTTCAGCTCACTGCTGACCGTGCCGTTGGTCAGGAACGTCGTCTGGATCTGCTGGGGACCCTTGACCTCGTTGTTGAGCGTCAGCACGCTGATCTTGCCGTAGTTGTCCGGGTCGGACCTGACCGTCACGTACGACGCCATGAATTCGCGGTTGAGCCGTACCAGCGCGCTGGTCAGCTGGAAGCTGACCTTGTTCGCGTCACCGGTCGGGTCGCCCGCCAGCACGTAGAACGGCGGCTGCCGGTCCCGTTGCTGCGCCACGCCCTGCTGCTGCGCCTCGACGGTGGTGGCGTTGTCGATGGTCGGGTCGGACGGCACGTCCCAGAACGAGACGCCGGAGTAGAAGTCGCGCGGGTTGTCCACGTGGTACTCCGACAGCATCTCCCGCTGCACCTTGAACAGGTCCTCGGGGTAGCGCAGGTGCTCCCTCAGCGACTGCGACATCTCGCTGTTGGCCTTCACGGTGCCCGGGAAGACACCCATCCACGCCTTCAGCACGGGGTCCTTGGTGTCCATCTCGTACAGCGTCACCGTGCCGTCGTAGGCGTCCACAGTGGCCTTGACCGAGTTGCGGATGTACCCGATCTCCCGGTTCGGCTGCTGCGCGACACCCGGCAGCGAGTCGTTGGTGGCGTCACCCAGCGGCGTGCGGCGGGCGTACGGGTAGTTGTCGAGCGTGGTGTAGCCGTCCACGATCCACGTGATGCGGCCGTCCACCACGGCCGGGTACGGGTCGCCGTCCACGGTCAGCCACGGCGCCACGGCCTCGACGCGGTCGCGCGGGTTGCGGTTGAAGATGATCCGCGAGTCGTCGCCGATGGCCGAGTTGAACAGGATGTTCCGCTCGCCGTAGGCGGCGGCGAAGACCATCTTGTTGAACAGGCCGCCGATGCGGACGCCGCCCTTGCCGGTGTAGGTGTAGGACGAGCCGTCGGTGTCGTACTCGCCGGGCGCGCCCTCGCCCCGGCCGCCGACGATGGCGTAGTCGGCCGGGCCGCCCAGCTCACCGAAGTAGGTGCGGGGCTGCTGCACGCCGAACGGGCCGGGCTGGACCTTGCCGTCCTGGCCGACCTGCGCCACCTCGAACACCGGGTAGCCGCCGTCACCGTCGTCGTCCGCGGTCGAGTTCACCTTGCTGGCCTCGGCGAACACCATGCCGTTGCCGTGGGTGTAGATGAGGTGCTGGTTGATCCAGTCGCGCTGGGCCTGCGGGATGCCCGCGGGCTGCAGCTCGCGCACCGCGACGATGTAGTCCTGGAGCTGGCCGTTCACCGTGTACCGGTCGACGTCCAGCTTCTCCGGGAACGCGTAGAACGGCCGGAGCTGCTGGAACTGGGTGAACGTCTTGGAGATGACGGCCGGGTCGAGCAGCCGGACGTTGCCGACGGTCGCCTGGTCGTTCTTCAGCTCGTCCAGCGAGACGTTCTGCTTGCCCGCGTACGGCTTGCTCTCCACCTTGTCCTCGGTCAGCCCGTAGGCCTGCCGGGTGGCGTCGATGCTGCGGACGATCGGATCGGCTTCCTTCTCGATGGCGTTGGGCTTCACCGAGAACTGCTCCAGCACCGCGGGCCACGCGGCGCCGACCAGGATGGAGGACAGCACCAGCAGCACGGTCGCGATCGCCGGCAGCTGCAGGTTGCGCAGCACCGCGCCCGCGAAGAACGCGATGGCGCAGAAGACCGCGATGAACAGCAGGATCAGCTTGGCGGGCAGCACCGCGTTGAGGTCGGTGTAGCTCGCGCCGTCGAACTTGGCGTTGCGGTCGGAGAACAGCAGCATGTACCGGTCGAAGAAGTACGCGACCGCCTTGAGCAGGATGAACACGCCGGCCACGATCGCCAGGTGGGTGCGGGCGGGCCCGGAGAGCTGACCGCCGCGACCCGCCAGGCGGATGCCGCCGAACAGGTAGTGCGCCACCACGGCGGCGACGAACGCGACCGCCGTGGCGATGAACAGCCACGACAGGATCCACGTGTAGAACGGCAGCTGGAAGGCGTAGAAGCCGATGTCGTTGCCGAACTCGGGGTCGGTCACGCCGAACGAGGTCGCGTTGAAGAACAGCTGGACGACCTGCCAGTCGCCCTGGGCCGAGGTGCCGGCGATGAGGCCGACGAGCACCGGCAGGCCGATGGCGAACAGCTTCATCCGCCTGCTGACCACGGCCCGGTAGCGGGCCACCGGGTCGTCGGGCCCGGACACCGGCACGAACACCGGCCGGGTCCGGTAGGCGAGGATCAGGTTGATCGCGACGAGACCGCCCACCAGCAGACCCACGGCGAAGAACAACCCGAACCGGGTCGCCAGCACCGTGCCGTAGACGCTGCGGAAGCCGACCTCGCCGAACCAGAGCCAGTTGACGTAGGTGCCGAGCAGCCTTGAGCCGGTGATCAGACCGACCAGGACCACCGCACCGACGATGAGCAGAATCCGGCTGCGACGGGACAGCCTGGGCAGTCCGACCGGGGGCCGTGTGGCCACGGGGCACGCTCCTGGATCGCGGTAGTGGCGTTCGTACGTTCTGTCCAACTCTACGGAGGCCGCCGAGGGTTCCCCGTTCGGTCTTCCCTTCTGCATCTGATTGTCCGCTCCGCGGTGGCAGATGCGACCATGGCGTACGTGTCAGCCAGTGAAACGCCGCCCGTGGTGCTGCCCGCCGTCGCCCGCGAGGTCGAGGAGTTCGTGTCCACCGCCGGGTGGAACCAGCCGACCCAGCTGTTCGCGCTGGTCCCGACGGCCGAGCTGCTGGCGCAGCAGCCGGAGCTGGCGGGCCAGCTCGACCCCGACGCCTCGCCCTTGACGCCGATCGCCCAGGACTCGCTGCCCGACGACGAGCTGGACCGGGCGCTGGCGGGCATCGTGTGGCCGGACGTCGTGCACGGGTGCGCGTTGGCTCAGGAGATCGTCGTGCTGCCGCCGGACGCCGAGGCCCAGCTGACCGAGCAGGAGTTGGACGACGAGCAGGCGCGCAAGTTCGCCGCCGAGCACCCCCAGCGCCGTGAGGCGAGGCTGGTGGCGGCGGTGCTGCGGGACGGCTCGGCGGCGTGCGTGCTGCGGCTGCGGGGCAACGTGGAGGTACCCGAGGAGGTCGTCGCGCACCCCGAACTGGCCCCGAACCTCACCCGCGCCCTGCTGGAAACCCTCCGGCCGTAACATGGCGCCGCCTCCGGCGTCGCGGCTCGGTCGCCCGGAAGTCGGTCGTTCGCGCCTGATTTTCCGACGATCGAAAAGCGTGATCGCCGGAAAATGAGTCGCGAACGACCGACGCGACCTCGCGTGGTGGTCCAGTAGCGGATCGGGTATCAGCAGCTCGGGGCGTCGCCGCCCTTGCTCAGAGAGCCCAGCGACTGCACAGCGTCGTCCAACGTCTGCACCTTGACCAGGCGCAGGCCCTCCGGGGCGTGCTGCTTGGCCTCGTCGCAGTTGCCCGCGGGCACGAGGAACACGGTGGCGCCGCCTTCGCGGGCGGCGACCATCTTGAACCCGATGCCGCCGATGCGGCCGACCTCGCCCTTGTCGTTGATCTCGCCGGTGCCCGCGACGGACAGGCCGCCGTTCAGCTCGCCCGGCGTGAGCTTGTCGACGATCGCCAACGCGAACAGCAGGCCGGCGGACGGGCCGCCCACGTCGGTCAGGCTGATCTTGATGTCGTACGGCACGTCCGCGCGGTCCAGCGGCAGCACGCCCAGGAAGCCGGTCTCGCGGCCCTCGGCCCGGCCGAGGGTGACGGTGGCGGTCTTGCTCTCGGACCCGCGCTGGTAGGTCAGCGTGATCCGGTCGCCCGGCTTGGTGTTCTCCAGCGCCGAGCGCACGTCGTCCGCGCTGCCGATCTGCTTGCCGTTGACCTCCAGCAGCTGGTCGTTGGGCTCCAGCACCTCGGCCGCCGCGGTGTCGTTGGTGATCTCGGCGGCGACGACCTTCATGTCGGACTTCAGGTGGCGCAGCGCGGCCACCTCGGCGCTGGTCTGCGAGTCCTGGAAGGCCTTCACGTTCTGGTCGCGGACCTGCTGCTCGGACTCACCGGGCCGGAAGAACTCCTCGCGCGGCGCGAGCGCGTACCGGCCGCTCACCCACAGCCCGAGCGCGCCGAACAGCGACACGTCGTCGGTGAGCGACACGGTGGTCATGGTGAGCTTGCCGCTGGTCGGGAACGTGTCCTGACCGTCCACCGACACCACGTCGGTGCCGTTGACCTGGCCCAACGTGTCGTAGGTCGGTCCGGGGCCCAGGGCGACGTACGGCACGCGGGCGAAACCGCCGAGCAGGCCGAGGCCCAGCACGACCGCGAGGCTGACCACGAGGGTCCACGTCCGCCGGGTCAGGCCGCGCCGCGGCGCGTGCGGTGGGGTTGGTGCCTGGTCCACGACGGTGTCGGTGCCTTCGGTCACGCCCGACAGGGTACGACCACACCGTCACGCTGCCGGCGAACCGGTCCCACGCGGCGCTCCCGTGCCGCGTACCGTGGACCCATGAGTGACCTGCCCTTCGGGTTCAGCCCGCAGGACCCCGACGACCGCAACCGCAAACCCGGAGACCAAGGGGACAACCCCTTCGACTTCAACCAGCTCGGCGCGATGCTGAGCCAGCTCGGTGCGATGTTCAGCAACGCGGGCACGTCGTCCGGGCCGGTCAACTACGACCTCGCGAAGCAGATCGCGCTGCAGCAGCTCGCCGGCAAGGGCGGCACCGGCTTCCGGCCGGACCAGGACAGCGCGGTGACCGACGCCGTGCACCTGGCCGAGATGTGGCTGGACCCGGCGACGGCGCTGCCCGCGGGCGCCCGCACGGCCCAGGGCTGGAGCGCACGCGACTGGGTGGAGCGCACGTTGCCGACGTGGCAGCGGCTGTGCGACCCGGTGGCGCGGCGCGTGTCCGGCGCGTGGGTCGACGCGATGCCCGCCGAGGCGAAGGAGGCCGCCGGGCCGCTGCTGTCGATGCTCGGGCAGATGGGCGGCATGGCGTTCGGCTCGCAGCTGGGTGGCGCGTTGGCGCAGCTCGGCGCGGAGGTGCTGACGTCGACCGACGTCGGGTTGCCGCTCGGGCCGGAGGGCACGGCCGCGTTGCTGCCGGACAACATCGAGAAGTTCACCGAGGGCTTGGAGCGGCCCGCCAGCGAGGTGCTGGTGTTCCTGGCCGCCCGTGAGGCGGCGCACCAGCGGCTGTTCAGCCACGTGCCGTGGCTGCGGCAGCGGCTGCTGGACACCGTGGAGGAGTTCGCCCGCGGCATCACCGTGGACACCTCGGCGCTGGAGCAGATGGCCGGTCAGATCGACCCGGCCAACCCGGCGAGCATCGAAGAGGCGATGAAGTCGGGGATGCTCGAACCTCAGACCACGCCCGAGCAGAAGGCCGCGCTGACCCGGCTGGAGACGCTGTTGGCCCTGGTCGAGGGCTGGGTGGACGTCGTGGTGAACGAGGCGGTCGGCGAGCGGCTGCCCGGTGCCGAGGCGTTGCGGGAGACGCTGCGCAGGCGGCGTGCGTCCGGCGGACCGGCGGAGCAGACGTTCGCCACGCTGGTGGGCCTGGAGCTGCGGCCGCGCCGGCACCGCTCGGCGGCGGCGCTGTGGAAGCTGCTCACCGACCAGCACGGCGTCGAGCAGCGCGACAGCGTGTGGGAGCACCCCGACCTGGTACCGACGGCCGAGGACCTGGACGACCCGATGGAGTTCGCCGAGCGGTTCGGCCAGACGCGCAAGGCGCTGGAGGACCCGATGGCCGAGCTGGAACGCACCCTGCGCGACCAGGACGCCAAGGGTGACGACGAAGGCGGCCAGGACAGGCCCGCCGAGTCCTAGGAGCCATCCCGCGAGGTCGCGTCGACCGCGCCGCCGCCTGCGGAGCAGCGGCCATGTCGAGGTCGCGTCGACCGCGCCGCCGTCTGCGGAGCAGCGGCCATGTCGACGTCGCGCCCGTTCGCGACCTCGCGGCGAGTTCCTCAATCCTCCTCCGTGATACCCAGGCCCGCCGCGGCCGACAGCCCTTCCAGGTACCCGATCGCCCGCTCGGCCTTCGGGTACCGGTGCACCAGCAGCCAGAAGTCCTTGCCGTGCCCGGGGACCTCCAGGTGCGCCAGCTCGTGCACCAGCACGTAGTCGAGCACCCACGGGGGCACGTCGCGCAGCCGTTCGCTGATGCGGATCGTGCCCTCGCTCGGCGTGCACGACGCCCACCTCGTGCGCATCGGCGGCACCCACCGCACGTTGCTCGGCTGCACGCCGTCCAGGTACTTCTCCGCCAGCTCCTCGCACCGCGCCAGCAGCGCCGCGTCGGACGTGCGCGTGGGCGAGCGCCTGCGGGTCTCGCTGCGCTGCAGGCGGCTGAGCATCTCCGCCACCCAGTGCTTCTCCTCGCTCTTGCTCATGCGAGCCGGCAGCAGGACCACGACCGTGTCCCCCTCGCGGTACGCGCTCACCATGCGACGGCGCCGGGCGCTGCGCCGCACCTCCACCTGCGGTTCGGGCATGGCGTTCACGGTAAGGCCAGGAACCGACAATCCGCGGCGGCCAAGCGGCGGTGTGTGGAGCAACGGACCAGCAGGTTCCTCCGAAAGGCGGCTGGACACGCTCGACGCGGCGTGCAGCGGAGGGGCGTTCCCGGAGGTAGCGTTCAGCGCAACCCCCGAGTGTGGCGCAGATCGCTCCGCACTCTCGATGCGAGGAGGAAGCCGTGGCCGAGACCTACAACGGCTACTGCGTCAAGTGCCGTGAGAAGCGCGACTTCACGGGCGAGGTGCACGAGAGCAACAACCGCAGGATGGCCAAGGGCAAGTGCCCGGTCTGCGGAACCACGGTGACCCGGATCCTCGGCAAGGCGAAGGTCTGATCGGGGACGGGTGGCCGGGCCCTGGCGGGTGCCCGGCCGCCCGTCAAGGCCCTTCGTGGCCTCTGTGGACAACCGGCAAGCCTGTGGACAGGCATTTTGCCGTTCCGGTCGCCGCGGGCAGGCTGCCGGTGTGGATCTACCCAACCGCCCCAGGGTCCTGCCCGGCCTCCCGCTGCTGCGCCGCCGGGACGACGTGGTGCAGATCGGCACGGACCCGCGGCACGCCATGCTGGTCGAGGACGTGCCCGAACCCATGGCGTCCGTCCTGCTCGGCCTCAACGGTCGGCACACCCTTTCCGACCTGCGCGAACGCCTCGCCGGTCATGGCAGGCAAGCGGCCGAGTTCGCCGGTGTCCTGCACGGCCTGGCGCAGGCCGGGCTGGTCGAGGACTCCGTGCCCGTGCCGCACCCCAGGCTGGCCGCCGAGGTGACGGGGTGGGCGCTGCGCACCCGTCGTCACGCCGCCGGGCTGCCCGCCGACCGTGCCGCCCGGTCGGTCGTCGTGCACGGCGAGGGACGGCTCGCGGTGACTGTCGCGGCGCTCCTGGCGGCTTCCGGAGTGGCACACGTTCGGGTGGTCGCGCGGGGCCGTGTCGGGCCGGAGGACACCGGATCGGGGTACGCCGAGGAGGACGTCGGCAGGCCGCGCGCCGAGGCGGCTCAGGACGCCGTGCGGCGGGCGTGCGGGACCGTTCGGCCGGTGGGTCGGGCGGTCGACCTGGTGGTGCTGGCCGACGCCCTGGTACCCGCGCCGGAACTGCTGCACCAGCTCGTCTCGGACGGCACGCCGCACCTGGCCGTGCGGGTCCGGGAAGGGCTCGGCGTGGTCGGGCCGCTGGTCGTGCCCGGTCGCAGCAGTTGCCTGAGGTGCGCGGACCGGCACGAGGCGGACGCGGACCCGGCGTGGCCGATGATCGCCGCGCAGCTGGTCGACCGCGTCCAGCACGCCGACCTGGCCACCGTCACGGCGACCGCCGGGGTGGCGGTCGGGCAGGCGCTGCTCGCGCTGGACCGGTCGCAGCCCGCCGGGACCAGGCCGCCGACCTGGGACGCGACGCTGGAGGTGGACGCGTTCGCCGGGGTGGTCGAGCACCGGATCGCACCGGTGCACCCGCGCTGCGAGTGCCGTTCCGCGAGGTGATCCACCCTCAGGTAGGCCTGTGTAGGTTTTGTGGCAGGGGCGTGCACCACTGCGACCACGTGATCGGGCGGGAGGAGAATCACCGGGTGAGCGAGATCCCGCGCAAGGCCGTGCAGCGCACCGCCAAGCTGGCCAGCCTCCCGCTCGGGGTGGCGGGCCGGGTGGTGGGCGGCTGGGGCAAGCGCCTGGCAGGCCGCAGTTCCGAGGAGGTCAGCGCCGAGGTGTCGGCGAAGACCGCGGAGCAGGTCTTCGCGGTGCTCGGGCAGCTCAAGGGTGGTGCCATGAAGTTCGGCCAGGCCCTGAGCGTGTTCGAGGCGGCGGTGCCGGACGAGCTGGCCGAGCCGTACCGCGAGGCGCTGACCAAGCTGCAGACGGCCGCGCCGCCGATGCCCGCGCGCACCGTGCACCGCGTGCTGGCCGAGCAGTTGGGCGCGGGGTGGGCGAAGCGGTTCACGTCGTTCGACGACTCACCGACCGCGTCGGCGAGCATCGGGCAGGTGCACCGGGCGGTGTGGCACGACGGCCGCGAGGTGGCGGTGAAGGTGCAGTACCCGGGCGCGGACGAGGCGTTGCAGAGCGACCTCAACACGTTGCTGCGGTTCAGCCGGGTGTTGCAGGCGGTCATGCCGGGCACCGAGGTCAAGCCGCTGTTGGAGGAGCTGCGGGACCGGTACCTGGAGGAGTTGGACTACCGGACCGAGGCGGACAACCAGCGGACGTTCGCCAAGGCGTTCGACGGGGACGACCGCGTGCTCGTGCCGCGGGTGGTGGCCAGCTCGCCGAAGGTGATGGTCACCGAGTGGACCGAGGGCACGCCGTTGTCGAAGATCATCCGTTCGGGTGAGCGCGACGAGCGTGACCTGGCCGGGCAGCTGCTGTCGGAGTTCCACTTCTCCGCGCCGAGCCGGTCGGGGCTGCTGCACGCCGACCCGCACCCCGGCAACTTCATGCTGGGCGCGGACGGCCGGTTGCGCGTGCTGGACTTCGGCGCGGTCGCCCGGCTGCCCGACGGGCTGCCCAAGACGCTGGGTCTGATGACCAGGCTGGCGCTGGACGGCCGATCGGCGGACTTGGTGGAGCTGCTGCGGTCGGAGCGGTTCATCCGTCCCGGGACCGAGCTGCACGCGGAGGACGTGCTGAACTACCTGGCGCCGTTCGTCGAGCCGCTGCGGACCGAGACGTTCCACTTCACCCGCCGGTGGCTGCAGCGGCAGGCGGAGCGCGTCGGCGACCTCCGCAGCCCGGATTCGCAAACGGGAAGGTCCCTGAACCTGCCCCCGCAGTACCTACTTATCCACAGGGTGACGCTGGGCGCGACGGGCATCCTCTGCCAGCTCGACGCAAACGTGCAGGCCAGGGCCATCGTCGCCCGCTGGCAACCAGGCTTCGACGACTGACCTGTCCACAGATCCCCAACTTATCCACAGATCACGAACACCCCATGGCCCCTCCCCCGGAACCCCCGGAGGATCGACCCCATGAACCAAGTGATCAAGGCATCGGACCTGAAAGCCGCCGGCGTCCCCGGCTACGTCATCGACCTCAAGTGCCGCCCGGGCGGCCCGTGGCAGCGCATCCTGCCGGGCGTGCTGCTGCTCAGCCCCACCCCACCGACCCGCACCCAGCGCCTCCAGGCCGCCTTGGCCTACGCGGGCCCGAAGGCCGTGGTCACCGGCGTCGACGCCCTGCACGCCCAAGGCCTCGACTCCCTACCGCCCCCACCCCGCATACACCTGCTCCAACCAGCCACCACCCGCCGCTCCTGCCCCGACCACGTGCTGCTGGAACGCACCACCCGCCCACCGAAAGTCGTGCGGGAATCCGGCCTACCCCTGGCCGAACCAACGAGGGCCACCCTGGACGCCGCCCGCCACGAACGTGACCCATTGCGCCAACACCACCTGCTGGCCACCGCGGTCCGCTCGGGCCTGTGCACCGTCGCCACCCTGACCACAGAACTAAACGCCGGCAGCAAACGAGGCACCGCCACCACCAGAGCCACCCTGCGCCTCCTCTCCACCCTCCTCCGCTAACAACACCAACCCACCGCCCTCACCCCACTTTCCAAGTCCCACCCCCAGCCCAACCCCCCGCCACCCACCCACACACTTCACCACCCAAGGGTCTCCACCGACCTACCACTCAACCGACCCCACCGACCCCGCCGACCCCGCCGACCCGCACCACACCAATCGAACCGCCACCCCACAACCGAGGACCACAACCTCACCCACAAACCCGCCACCGACCCTCCAAGGCCCACCAACAACCTGCCCACCGGACCCACCGCCTGCCCCAACTGCCACCGGCCCTTACCGCGCCACATCGGACCCGCCACCAGCCCACCGAGGCCACCGAGGCCACCGAGGCCACCGAGGCCACCGGCCCACAATCCGACGTGCCCACAACGGACCCGCCGCCAGCCCACCGAGGCTCGATTTGACATGGGTTCGGGTGCTTTAGGCTGGTCGAAGCCGGCAGGCCTGGCGGGACGCTTTTCCCCGCCGGGCCTGCCGGCTTTGGCCTGCCTGGAGTGCCCGTAAGGGCCCCATGTCAAATCGAGCCGGACCCAACCACCGCCGCACCCCGCACCCCGCACCCCGCACCCCGCACCCCGCACACAACAACACACCCGGCCCACCACACCGCAGCCCACCACAGCCCAACTCGGCACCGCAGCCCACCGCAGCACAGCCCACCAGCCTGCGCGGACTGCACACCGCTCCTCGCCTCCGCCAGTCTCAGCCAATCCTGAGCCTGGCGAACAGGCGCCTGTGAGCCTCAACCCGACCAGTAATCGGAGGGCAAATGGCGCTCGATATCCCGAACATGCTCCCGCGCGCAGACGTGGCACAACCACCGGTCACCACCGCGCTCCCGCTCCCGCACCCAAGCCAACAACTCGGCCGGGTCGGTGACCGACGATCGCGTTCGCCCACACCGGGCACAGGTCTCGGTCACGGCTTGCGGCCCAGGTAGACGGTGTTGGCGGTCAACAGGAAGACGTCGTCGCGCAGCCCGAGGAACGCGGGGTCCTGCGGGTCGAGCAGCTGCTTCACCGTCCGGCGGTCGGCGGGGTGGAGCACGTCGCCTGCGACCTCGTCGTACCACTTCAACTGGTCCACCGCCCAGTCGCGCACTGCCTGCTTGGGCGGCGCCGGGTGGTCGATGAGGTAGCTGAAAGCGGTCACGTCCACGAGGCCGCCGTCGGAGAGCACGAGGTTCCAGCCACCGGGCAGGCGAACCGAACCCCCCGTGTTCTCCCGCATCCGCACGAACCACTGAGCACGCGCAGCGGACAGCCGTTCCTGCAGGCCCGGCTCACCGATGCCCAGGTCGAACGGGAGGAACTTGCCGCTCAAGCCGCCCTCGGCGAGCGCCAACCACCCACCCGGCGCGACCGCCTCGATCAACCCGAGCACAGCCGCACGCTGATCAGGTAGGTGATGCACGACGTTCGACGCCCACACCAACTGCGCGGGCCCGGCGATCTCCACCGGCCGTTCGGTCGCCAGGTCGGCGAGCACCGGCCGGACGCGCACGCTCGCCGTGGTCGTGTCGGTTCCGTAGGTGGCCGCCGACCGGGCCGCGGTCGTCGCAGCGTCCAACAGCTCGGGCACGGCGTCCACCAGCACAACCGTCCCACCACCACGAGCGGAAAGGGCCTCGACCAACGCCACGCTCGTCCCACCCGCACCGCACCCGACATCCAGGACGGTCGGCTTGTCGGGCAATGCGCGCACGAGTCTCCGCGCGACCACCCGCCGAGACTCGGCATCCAACTCGTCGGCTTGGCGCAGGAAGTTCAGCCGAGACGACCAGTCGATCCCGTCATGAGTCCGGCTGTGGGCATGGCCATGGTTGTGAGAGTGAGCTGCCACACATCGAACGGTACCGACGCCAAGCCAAGCCCTCCCTTCAACCCCACCACGCGGCCCGCGCCAAGCCGAGGGCCGGCCACCGGTCACCAAGCCTGCCGCGAGTCAGGCACCCAGCCCTGCGCGGCCGAGGTCGATGCATCCGGGCCGGGCAGGGACCGGGGCTGCCGTCGAGGGTTGCCTGAGGTCGGCGCGTCCGGGCCCAGAGCCATGTCCGGGCGCGGGTCCGGGCATGGCAGGGCCCGCCCTGCCCGTCGTGGGACGGAGAGGGCGGGCCGCTGAGTGCATCAGATCGCGCGGGCCTTCAAGGCAGCCCTGCGCTGGGCCCATCCGGCCAGCCGGCGCCACCTGCGGGCGACGACGAGGCGGTGGGCCAGCCGATGCTGTTGCGCGAATATCTCCGCGTCATGCATTCGGGATCTGGCGAGATTTTCTTCGAGCAGCATGGGGTTCCCCTTGGGGTTGACTTCGACGAGCATCGATTCGTCTGCGGTGGATCGGTACGTGGTCACGCGGCGGCCTCCTGGTCGTTAGCCCCCCGGACAGCGGTCGCGGCGGGCGCCGCGGGAACAACAGGTGCTGCGTCCTTGCGCGGGCGCCCACGGGGACGCTTGCGCGCGATCACAGCTCCGCGCTCGAAGATCTCGCCGCCCCAGACCCCCCAGGGCTCGTGGCGAGCAAGCGCACCGGCCAGGCACTCCGCGATGACGGGGCAGGTGGCGCAAAACCGCTTCGCCTCCTCCAGCTCCGCCGGCGCGTCGGCGAACCACAGGTCCGGGTTGTTGGTACGGCAAGGAAGTTCCAAGCCGGCGTCGGGCGCGGTGTCGATCAAGGAAGCGACACCGGCTCCGGCGAACTCCGGCTCGGTGGACAACGTCCCGTTTATGGGGACGGTCGCAGTCAACATCAGGTGGACTCCTGTCAAGGGTGTTGCATGGGGTTTTTGTCGTTCGAACCGAAAAACGGGTCGGAACAGCACGAAGGCCGCGGATCCGGTTACGGGTCCGCGGCCTTCGTGAGCTTGGTGGCCTGACTACAAGGTGGTCAGGTACTTCGCTCGTGCGCGGACGGCGCAACGTTCTGAGTCGGGATGACGCTCGGCGCGTACGGCGCCGGCACCTGGATCAGCTGAACTCGCTCAGCACCCCACTTGAGGGCGTGGCGATCGCGGGCAGACTTCTCCCCCGCGACATGAGCAGCGCCTGCAGCCGAAACCACCCCGGTCAACAGGTAACCGGGCGTCTCGAAGCACATGAGAGTGTTCACGACCGGTCACCTCCTCGGGTGTCTCGACTCGACTGCTAGCTCTTGAATCCCCAGCGGGCGCTCGCGCCCGGCCTGAGCAGGTTATGACTCCGCGCCGGACGGGTGCAACAGGTTTTTCCAAATACCTGTCGATTGAGTGAAAATTCAGCGTTTGCCCTGCACAGAGCGCTAGGGCGCGACCACTCGGACGGACGAGGCCGCCCGCCGGCGGGCCGCGCAGGGCCCCAACCGGCCACCGTCCGCAGATCAACGCGAGATCGACGCCGCGTCAACGCCCGGTCAACGCCAGCCCAGCGCCCAAGCGGCCGCTGGGCTGCGCCCAAGCAGCTGAGCACCGATCCGGCCATCAGCATCGGGACACGGAACTACGACACGACCACCGGCACCCGGCACCCGGCACCCGGACGACGGAACCGCAGCGCGACCATCGGAGCCAAGTCGGCGGAGCGCGACGCGGCCGAGCTCCGGAGCGACCGAGCGGCGGCACGGCCCCAGGGCACCCCGGCGACCGAGCGTCATACGGCGCAGCGCCGCGGCGACCGAGCGGCGACCCAGCCCAGCGCCGGGGCGACCGCCCGGCCATCAACGCGGCGTCAGCACGGCATCAGCACGGCCGTCGGCGGGCGTGAGGTCAGCGGCCGCGGACGAGGGCCAGGACGTCGTCCCCGAACCGGTCCAGCTTGGCGGCGCCGATGCCCGAGATCGACACCAGCCCGGCGACGTCCTCCGGCCGCTGCTCGGCGATCGCGACCAGCGTGGCGTCGGTGAACACGACGTAAGCGGGCACCTTCAGCTCACGCGCCCGGTCCGCCCGCCACGCCCGCAGCTTGGCCAGCAGCTCCTCGTCCACGTCGGACGGGCACGAGGAGCACCGGCTCAGCTTGATCGCCCGCGCGTCGACCAGCGCCGACCCGCACACCCGGCACTGCGGCTTCGGCCGCTTCTGCAGCGGCTCGCGCTTGGCGGCCGTGCGCGACGCCGGGTGGTCGTCGGGCACCAGCCCGTAGAGGAACCGGCTGCGCCGCCGGTAACGACGCCCGCCCGCGGCCCGAGCCAACGCCCACGACATCCACAGGTGCTCACGGGCCCGCGTCACGCCCACGTACAGCAGCCGGCGCTCTTCCTCGATCGCCGCGTCGTCACCGTCGGCGTGCTGGATCGGCAACGTGCCCTCGACCAGCCCGACCAGGAACACCGCGTCCCACTCCAGGCCCTTAGCCGCGTGCAGCGACGCCAGCGTCACGCCCTCCACCGTCGGCGGGTGCTGCGCCTCCGCACGCATCTCCAGCTCGCCGACGAACGTCCGCAGGTCCGCCGAGTCCACCGTCGTGACCAGTTCCTCGGCCAGCTCGACCAGCGCCAGCAGGGACTCCCACTTCTCCCGCGCCGTCCCGCCGGCGGGCGGCTCGTCGGTCAGGCCGATCCCGGCCAGCACCTCGCGCACCACCTTCGGCAGCTCGCCGGTCGGCTCGTGCGCCGCCGCCGCACGCAGCGCGACCATCGCCTGCCGCACCTCGGTCCGCTGGAAGAACCGCTCGCCACCGCGCACCTGATAGGACACGCCGACCTCGGCCAACGCCTGCTCGAACACCTCCGACTGCGCGTTGACCCGGTAGAGGACGGCGATCTCGCTGGCCGACACGCCCTCGTCCAGCAGCGCCTTCACCCGCCGCGCGACGGCCGCCGCCTCCAGCGTCTCGTCGTCGAACTCGGTGAACGTCGGCTTCGGCCCGTCCGGCCGCTGCCCGATCAGCCGCAGCCGTGACCCGGCGGGACGGCCACGCGCCCACTTGATCACCTCGTTGGCCAGCTCCACGACCTGCGGCGTGGACCGGTAGTCACGCTCCAGCCGCACCACGACGGCCTCGGGGAACCGGCGCGGGAAGTCCAGCAACGGACGCGGCGAGGCGCCCGCGAACGAGTAGATGGTCTGGTTCGCGTCACCGACCACGGTCAGGTCGTCGCGCTCGCCCAGCCACGCGTCCAGCACGCGCTGCTGCAACGGCGTCACGTCCTGGTACTCGTCCACCACGAAGCACCGGTACCGGTCGCGGAACTCCTCGGCGACCTCGCCGTGCTCCTCCAGCGCCGCCGCGGTGTGCAGCAGGAGGTCGTCGAAGTCGAGCAGCTGCGCCTGGTTCTTCAGCTCCTCGTAGGTCCGGTAGACCTGCGCGACCTGCTCGGCGGGCGCGGGCGTGTCGCGGCTGGTGCGGCCGGCGGCGTTGGGGTAGTCGTCGGGCGCGACCAGGGACGCCTTGGCCCACTCGATCTCGCCAGCGAGGTCGCGCAGCGAATCGGACTCGGTGGACAGACCTGCCCGGTTGGCGGCCTGCGCGACCAGCCGCAGCTTGTTCCGGTCGATCAGCTCCCACTGCTCGCCGCCGACCACGCGCGGCCAGAAGTAGCGCAGCTGGCGCAGCGCGGCGGCGTGAAAGGTGCGGGCCTGCGCGCCGTGCACGCCCAGCGCGCGCAACCGGGTCCGCATCTCGCCTGCGGCACGTGCGGTGAACGTGACGGCGAGGACTTGACCGGCGGACACGTGCCCGCGTTGGACCAGGTACGCGATGCGGTGCGTGATGGTGCGGGTTTTGCCGGTGCCGGCACCCGCGAGCACGCAGACCGGTCCGCGCGGTGCCTCCACGGCGGCACGCTGTTCCGGGTCCAGTCCCTCCAGCAGCCGGTCCATGCGCTGCATCCTCGCAGAGCGCAGCGAGTACTCCCGTCATGGGGCGACGCGCCACGCCGTATCCTGGCAGGTATGGCTGGTAAGCAGGACAAGGCGGCCGCCAAGGCGGCTGCCAAGGAAGCGGCGAAGGCCCGGCGCGCGGCATCGAAGGCGAAGCGCAGCCAGATCTTCGAGGCGTTCAAGATGCAGCGCCGCGAGGACAAGGCGCTCGTGCCGTTGATGCTGGCGTGCCTGCTGGGCGCGACGGCCGCGGCGTTCCTGATCGGCCTCATCTGGGACATGCAGTGGCTGCTGCTGCCCATGGGCATCGCGGTGGGCGCGCTGCTCGCGGTCATCGTGTTCGGCCGCCGGGTGCAGCGCACGGTGTACGCGAAGGCGGACGGCCAGCCGGGTGCGGCGGCGTGGGCGCTGGACAACCTGCGCGGCAAGTGGCGCGTCACGCAGGCCGTGGCGGGCACGACCAGCGGTGACATGGTGCACCGGGTGCTCGGCCGGCCGGGCGTGGTGCTGGTCGCCGAGGGTGCGCCGCACCGGGTCAAGAACCTGCTCGCGCAGGAGAAGAAGCGGGTGGCCCGGGTCATCGGCGAGACGCCGATCTACGACCTCGTCGTGGGCACCGAGGAGGGCCAGGTGCCGCTGCGCAAGCTGCAGAGCCACCTGATGAAGCTGCCGCGCAACATCTCGACCGCCCAGGTCGACACGATCGACAACCGGCTTGCCGCGCTGGCCAGCCGTGGCGCGGCGCTGCCCAAGGGCCCGATGCCCCAGGGCGCCAAGATGCGCAACGTGCAGCGCGCGATGCGTCGCCGCTGACGAGCGTTTCCGCAGCTCAGGCCCGTTCCGGCAGTCGTCCTGGGCGGGCCTGCCGCGTTGCGGGGCGCTACCGGGCGCGCAGCACGATCGTGCCCGCGGCCTTGTCGTGCAGGCCCCTGCTGTCGGCGTCCCAGACCACGGCCGGGATGATGGGGAAGATCAACGCGGCCCGCAGCACGGCTCGCGGCACGCCCACCGCCGCCGTGCCGTCCATCCGCACGACCCGCAGCCGGAACAGCGCGTGACCGGGGGTGAAGCCGAAGAAGCCCACGCCGACGACGGTGATGGCGAACCAGGCCAGCAGGCTCCAGTTCCGCGGCAGGTCGGGCATGGTGAACAGGCCCGCGACGCCCGCCGAGAGCGCGAAGTCGACCAGGATGGCGAGCGCGCGAACGCCCGTGGACGCGACCGAACCGGGACCGGACTGGGGCAGGCCGAGGCGCTCACCGCGCCAGCGCTGCCCGGTACCGTCACCGGAGTCGGCGCCGGGCTCCAGCGCCGAGCGGGGTCCTGACAGCCACGAACCGGTCCACTTGCTCACCCCACCAGAGTAAGGCCGTGCTCAGCGGGTGAGGAGCGGCGGTCGGGTTGCCCGACCTGGGTCGCCCGTTAACACTGGCGAAACACGCGGGTGACGGCTGGGCAACACCGCGGTCCTAGTTTCGCCACGATGGCAGGCCGCACCACGCAGCGGCGTACAACCACGCCCCCACCGCAGCAGAGGAGTCGACGAGGGTGTTCAAGAATCCCGACGAGGTCCTGAAGTTCATCTCCGACGAGGGCGTGAAGTTCGTCGACGTCCGCTTCAGCGACCTGCCCGGCGTGATGCAGCACTTCACGCTCCCGGCCAGCGCGTTCGACGCCGACGCGATCTCCGAGGGCCTCGCGTTCGACGGCTCGTCGGTGCGCGGCTTCCAGTCGATCCACGAGTCGGACATGCTGCTGCTGCCCGACCTGTACACCGCGCGCCTCGACCCGTTCCGGATCGAGAAGACGCTGATCGTCAACTTCTTCGTGCACGACCCGTTCACGCGTGAGGCCTACAGCCGCGACCCGCGCAACATCGCGCGCAAGGCCGAGCAGTACATCACCGAGTCGGGCATCGCGGACACCGCGTACTTCGGCGCCGAGGCGGAGTTCTACATCTTCGACTCGATCCGCTTCGACACCACCGCGAACGCGTCCTTCCACGAGATCGACTCGATCTCCGGCTGGTGGAACACCGGCCGCGAGGAAGAGGGCGGCAACCGCGGCTACAAGGTCAAGTACAAGGGCGGCTACTTCCCCGTCACGCCGACCGACCACTACGCGGACCTGCGCGACAAGATGGTCCTCAACATGGAGGCGCAGGGCTTCACCGTCGAGCGCGCCCACCACGAGGTCGGCACCGCGGGTCAGGCCGAGATCAACTACAAGTTCAACACGCTGCTGCACGCCGCGGACGACTTGATGCTGTTCAAATACATCATCAAGAACACCGCGTGGCAGGCCGGCAAGACCGTGACGTTCATGCCGAAGCCGCTGTTCGGCGACAACGGCTCGGGCATGCACACCCACCAGTCGCTGTGGAAGGACGGCCAGCCGCTGTTCCACGACGAGTCCGGCTACGCGGGCCTGTCGGACACGGCGCGCCACTACATCGGCGGCATCCTGCACCACGCGCCGTCGCTGCTGGCGTTCACCAACCCGACGGTGAACTCCTACCACCGCCTGGTGCCCGGCTACGAGGCCCCGGTCTCGCTGGTCTACTCCCAGCGCAACCGCTCGGCGTGCGTGCGCATCCCGATCACCGGCAACAACCCGAAGGCCAAGCGCATCGAGTTCCGCTGCCCCGACTCCTCGGGCAACCCGTACCTGGCGTTCTCGGCCATGGTGATGGCAGGCCTCGACGGCGTGAAGAACAAGATCGAGCCCCCGGCCCCGATCGACAAGGACCTCTACGAGCTGCCGCCCGAGGAGGCCCGCGACGTCAAGCAGGTCCCGGCGTCCCTGGACGCGGTCCTGGACAACCTCGAAGCGGACCACGAGTTCCTGCTCGAAGGCGGCGTCTTCACGCCCGACGTCATCGACACCTGGATCTCGTTCAAGCGCGAGCAGGAAATCGACCCGCTGCGCCTGCGCCCGAACCCCTACGAGTTCGCGCTCTACTACGACGTGTGATCGGCGCGGGGCTCTGACCGGTCGGTTGGAGCCCCACCTGATCCTCCACAGGCCGAGGGCCGGGTGACTGCCACAGTCACCCGGCCCTCGGCCGTTCCAGCAGGATCAGGTTCTCGTCAGCCGACGCACGACGGCCAAGCCCTCCGGCGTGCCCGGCCAGTGCTCGGCGATCACGTCGGGCTCGACGGCGCGGATCACCGAGCGCAGTACCCAGCTGACCAGGATCGCGTCGTCGGCGTACCCCAGCACCGGGATGAAGTCCGGGACCAGGTCGAACGGCAGGGCGAGGTAGGCGAGCAGCAGCCACAGCCGCACGCGGGCGGAACGTGGCAGCCTCGGGTCGCGGGCCAGGCGGGTGACCAGGCGCAGCACGTCCGGCAGCAGGCGGACGGCCTGGGCCAGTGCCTTGCCCTTCGGCCGGACGAGGAGCAGGCCCACGAGCAGCAGCAGCCAGAGGCCCAGCAGGCCCAGGGCGACACCGACGAGGACGTCCACCTACTTGGGGATCGGGATCCCGGTCACGGTGACCGCACCGCCGGTGGGGGCCAGCTGGCCGATGATCCCGGAGAACGTCAGCGAGAACGACGTGCTCCCGGCCGGCACCTTCTGGTCCAGCTCCAAGTACCCGTTGATGCTGGAGCTCTTGCC
>NZ_LWLC01000046.1:0-9897 GCF_001905065.1 Saccharothrix sp. CB00851 | reverse complement strand
ATCAACCCGGACCACCGGCTCGTCGACAGGGACGCGCCGTAGTCGCGCTGCGCGTCGTCCACCACCGAGACGGACGCGACGGGCAGGTCCATCTTCGCCGTGCTGGCGTTTATGGCGGTGACGAACACCTTGAGGCGGCCGCCCAGGTTTTCGACCTTGGTGACTTCCACGGTGAGCAGGCCGCGTGCCTGCTTCCACGACCCCGTGAGCACCTTGGCGTCGACACTGGGCGCGGCCTCTTCCTCTGACTCGGGAGAAGGGGACGACAGTGCCGTGCCGACCGCGCCGTCCAGGCCGCCGGTGGTGTCGTCCGACGTGCTCGTCCGCGAGGTGGGGGCCGTCGAGGAGGTTTCGCGCAGGTCGAAGCTCAACGCGCCGACGCCGACCGTGCCGGCGGTGACCGCCTGGATCACCCCGAGCAGGACCAGCACGCCGAGCATGACCAAGCTGATCTTCAGAGCCGCGCTGCTCTTCTTGCGGTGGGTCTCGTCGTCCATGACGTCCTTCGTCCGGGCGCACGCGTGCGAACGTGAATCTCCCCCATGAGTGTCGTTAGTCTCGGCATAAGGAACACCAATAGTCAATGCGCAGCGGCCCTGGATCGACGGTCCGTAGCCCCCGATGAACACGCCGCGACAGCAGGGCTGCCCGTCCCCCGATCGAGGTGGGCGGTTAGGGTCGCGCCCGTGTCTGATGACGTCGCAACCCCCGCCCAGGTGCTGTCCACCAACATCTTCGACTCCGCCGCCGAGGCGATCGAGGCGATCGGCGCCGCCGACGTGCTCGGTCTCGGTGTCCGGGTGTCGAACCGCCTCGTCCAGGACGAGGACTCCGACGACACGCTCGTCGAGGAGTGGATCGTCGAACTGCTCACCTCGGTCCCGACCGTCGACGAGGAGTGAGGCAGCCGAAGGGCCCCCGCGCTCGACGGGGGCCCTTCACCGCTCGTCACACCGTCAGCACGATCTTGCCCCGCACGTGCCTGCCTTCCAGCAGCCGGTGCGCCTCGGCGGCCTGCGCCAGCGGGAACGTCTGCTGCACGGTCACCTGCAACTCCCCCGAGCCCGCCTGCCCTGCCAGCCAGTCCAGGTCTTCACGCACCGGCTTGGCGTAGGCGTAGCGGCCACCCAGCTCCAGCACGTTGGTGTCCACGATGGACACGATCCGGGCCGGGTCGCGCACCAGCGCGGGCGAGTCGTTGAGCGCCGCGCCGCCCACGCAGTCGAACGCCACGTCGACCAGCCCGTCGCCGCCGACGAGCTCGGCCACGTTGTCCACCAGCGCGTCACCGTAGGCCACCGGCTCGACGCCGAGGGACCGCAGGAAGTCGTGGTTGCGCGGCGACGCCGTCCCGATCACCCGTGACGCGCCGAGGATCCGCGCCACCTGCACGGCCAGGTGCCCGACACCACCGGCCGCGGCGTGCACGAGCACCGTGTCGCCGGACGACACCCCGACCTTGCGCAACGCCTGCAACGCGGTCAGCCCGGTCAGCGCGAGCCCGCCCGCCTCCTCGAACGACAACGACGCCGGCTTGTGCGCCAACCCGCGCTCGGTGGCCGCGACCAGCTCCGCGTACGTCCCGTGCTGCACGTGGTCCTTGCGCTGGTAGCCGAACACCTCGTCACCGACGGCGAACCCGTCCACCGCGGGCCCGACGGCACGCACCACCCCGGCCACGTCCCAGCCCGGGACCAGCGGGAAGTGGCACGGCATCGAACTGGCCACGTACCCCATGCGCACCAGCCGGTCGACCGGGTTCACCCCGGCGGCACGCACCTCGACCAACACCTGGTCCAACGCGATCGGCGGGTCGGGCAGCTCCCGCTCCACGAGGACTTCGGCATCTCCGAATTCGGTCTGCGCGATCGCTTTCACGCACCCCAGTCTTCAGGAACCGTAGAAGATGCGCTCGATCACGGCCCGCGCCCGCCGCGCCGTGCGCCGGTAGGAGTCCAGGAACCCACCCGGGTCGCCCACGTGCCCCATCGCCGACGCCACCGCGGCCAGGTCGCGTCCGGCCGTGGGCAGCTGGTCACCGGCCTTGCCCCGGACCAGCACGACGGCGTTGCGCGCCCTGGTCGCCATCACCCACGCGTCGGTCAACGCCGCCGCGTCGTCCTCCGACACCAGCCCGGCCTCCGTGGCGGCACGCAGCCCGCGCACGGTCGACGGCGTGCGCAGCCCCGGCACCTCGAACGCGTGCTGCAGCTGCAGCAGCTGCACGGTCCACTCGACGTCCGCCAGCCCACCGCGCCCCAGCTTGGTGTGCGTGGACGGGTCGGCGCCGCGCGGCAGCCGTTCGGCCTCGACGCGTGCCTTGATGCGCCGGATCTCCCGCACGGCACCCGTGTCCAGGCCCTTCGCCGGGTAGCGCACCGGGTCGACCGACTCGATGAACCGCGCGCCGAGGTCCGCGTCACCGCCGATGCACCGGGCCCGCAGCAGCGCCTGCGATTCCCACAGCTCGGCCCACTGCGCGTAGTAGGCCCGGTAGGAGTCGAGCGTGCGCACCAAAGGCCCCTGCCTGCCCTCCGGCCGCAAGTCGGTGTCCACCTGCAGCGGCGGGTCCTGGCTGGGCGCGCTGAGGAGCCGCCGCACGTGCTCCACCACCGAGGAGGCGTACCGAGCGGCGTCCGAGTCGGTCACGCCCGCCGCGGGCTCGCACACGAACATCACGTCGGCGTCCGACCCGTACCCCAGCTCACGCCCGCCGAGCCGGCCCATGCCGATGACCGCGATCGACGCCAACCGCTCACCCGCGGACCGCACCACCGCGTCCAGCGCCGCCTGCAACACCGCCACCCACACCTCGGACAGCGACACGCACACCGTCCGCAGCGGCACCAGTCCGAGCAGGTCCGCCGACGCCACCCGCAGCACTTCCTGGCGGCGCAGGGAACGGGCGGCGGTCACCGCGCGGTCCAGGTCGCTGTACCGGGACACGGCGCTGCGCAGCGGGTTGCCGATGGTCATCGGGTCACGGCCGACCAGCGCGTCGGTGTCGGCCAGCAGCGGCAGCACCTCCGGCGCGCGCACCAGCAGGTCGGGCACGAACTTCGAGGTGCCCAGCAGTGCCGCCAGCCGGTCGACCACCGTGCCCTCGTCGCGCAGCAGCCGCAGGTACCAGGGCGTCTCGGCCAACGCCTCGGACACCTTCCGGTACGCCAGCAGCCCCCGGTCCGGGTCGGGCGTGGTGGCGAACAGGTCCAGCAACACCGGCAGCAACGCCGTCTGGATCCGTGCCCGCCGGGAAACGCCCCTGGTCAGGGCCTCGATGTGCTTCAACGCGCCGTCCGGCGCCGCATAACCCAGCGCGGACAGTCGGGCCGCGGCCTGGGACGTGGTCAACCGCAGCCCTTCCGTCGGCACCTTCGCGACGGCTTCCAGCAGCGGCCGGTAGAACAGCTTCTCGTGCAGCCTGCGCACCTGGTTGGCGCGCTTGCGGAACTCGGCGAGCAGCACCTGGCTCTCCGACAGCCCGCCCTCGGCCTGCAACCCGGCCGCCCGCGCCAACCACCGCAGCGCCGCCACGTCGTCGTCGGCCGGGAACAGGTGCGTGCGCAGCAGTCGCTGCAACTGCAACCGGTGCTCCAACGTGCGCAGGAACCGGTAGGCGCGACCGAAGTCTGCGGCGTCCGCCCGACCGATGTACCCGCCGCGCCCCAACGCCGCCAACGCCTGCGTGGTCGTGGTGATGCGCAGTTCCTCGTCGGCGCGACCGTGCACGAGCTGCAGCAGCTGCACGGCGAACTCGACGTCCCGCAGCCCGCCGCGGCCCAGCTTCAGCTCCCGGTCGGTCAGCCCCGCGGGCACGTGGTCCTCGACGCGGCGGCGCATGGCCTGCACGTCGGGCACGAAGTTCTCCCGTTCGGCGGCCGTCCACACCAGGGGCCGCACCACGTCCATGTACCGCTGCCCCAGCTCGTCGTCACCGGCCACCGGCCGGGCCTTGAGCAGCGCCTGGAACTCCCACGTCCGCGCCCACCGCTGGTAGTAGGTGGCGTGGCCGTCCAGCGTGCGCACCAGCGCGCCCGCCTTGCCCTCCGGCCGCAGCGCCGCGTCCACCTCGAAGCACGCCTGGCCCGCGACCTGCATCACCGCGCCCGCCAGCCGGGTGGCCACCCCCAGGTCGCCCTCGCCGACGAACACCACGTCCACGTCGCTGACGTAGTTCAGCTCCCGCGCGCCGCACTTGCCCATGGCGATGACCGCGAGCCGGCACTCGTCCGACCGCGGCACCTGCCGTGCGGCGACGTCCAGCGCGGCCCGCAGCGCGGCCACCGCCAGGTCGGACAGCAGGCTCGCCACGTCGTCGTAGTTGATGTACCGCTGCTCGGGCTCGACCACGTGCGCCAGGTCGTCGGCGGCGATCCGGCACAGCAGCGCCCGGTACTCGACCCGCAACGCCCGCACCGCGTCCGTGCCGGTCAGCCCTTCGACCGCGGCGACCAGCGTGGGCGCGAACGACTCCGCGTCCACCGGCTCGGCGTCGGCCAGCCCGCGCCAGCGGTCGGGGTTGGCGACCAGGAAGTCCGACAGCGCGGTGGACGACCCCAGCACCGCCAGCAGCCGACCGCGCAACGCCTCGTCGTCCCGCAACGCCTGGTCCAGCTCGGTCCACCGCTCACCGAGCGCCACCCGCAACCGGTCGACGCCGCGCAGCGCCAGGTCCGGGTCCGGACTGCGGGACAACGCCACCAGGACCGGCTCGTTGCCCTCGCTCGGCCGCCGTCCCTCCCACCAGCCGGCCGCGTGCAGGTGCTCACCGCTGCGCGACTCGGTCAGGCCGAACCGCGCGGGGGACGTGGGGAGGCGGGCTGGATCGGTCATCGACGAACACGGTAGTCGGCCGCGAGGCCCCGGGAGTCGTTCAGCCGGCCACGATCAAGTAGATACCGAACAACACCACGATCACGCACGCCAGCAGGCAGGCCGCGGCGGCGACCGTCGGCAGCGCCGTGGACGCCTGCCGCTCCTGCGCCGCCTCCCGCGCCGAGAGGGCCTTCAGCCCGCCCGAGAACAGCAGGACCAGGCCCAGCACCACCGCCAGGCTCACCCCGAACACGGCGCCCAACGCCGCCCAGTCGATCTTCACACCGCCACCTTGTGCGTCTCGGCCTGCGCCGCGATCTCGTCCACCACGTGCTCGGGCCGCACCGGCTCACGGCGCGACAGCAGCCAGATCACCAGCGACACGACCACACCGACCACCGCCACGGCGACCACGCCGGCCGTGCCCAGCGAAGCGATCTTGCCCGCGAGCGCGCCGACCAGGCCCGCCGCCGGCAGCGTCAACCCCCACGCCGCGGCCATCCGCCCCGCCACGCCCCACCGCACCCCGTCACGCCGGCGGCCCAGGCCGGAGCCCATGATGCCGCCGGACGCGACGTGCGTGGTGGACAGCGCGAAACCCAGGTGCGAGGACGCCATGATCACGGTCGCCGCACTGGTCTGCGCGGCGAAGCCCTGCGGTGCCTCGATCGTGGTCAGGCCCGAGCCCAGGGTCTTCGTGATGCGCCACCCGCCCAGGTACGTGCCCAGCGCGATGGCGATCGCCGCGCTCAGGATCACCCACATCGGCGGTTCCGAGCCGGGCGCGAGCGTCCCGGCGGTGATCAGCGTGAGCGTGATGATGCCCATCGTCTTCTGCGCGTCGTTCGTACCGTGCGCCAGCGACATGAGCGCGGCGGACGCGATCTGGCCCGCCTTGAAACCCTTGTCCGTCACGGACTTCCGCGCCCGCTTGGTCAGCCGGTAGGTCAGGTAGGTGGCCAGCATCGCCACGATGCCCGCCACCAGCGGCGCGGCGATCGCGGGCGCCACGACCTTGTCCACGACCTTCGCGAAGTGCACCGCGTCGGCGCCCGCCGCGATCCAGGTCGCGCCGATCAAACCGCCGAACAGGGCGTGCGACGAGCTCGACGGCAGCCCGACGTACCAGGTGACCAGGTTCCAGATGATCGCGCCGATCAACCCACCGAACACGATCGCGGGCGTGATTCTGGCGTCGTCGACGATCCCGCCGGAGATGGTCTTGGCCACCTCGACCGACAGCAACGCTCCCACCAGGTTCAACACCGCGGAGAACGCGACGGCCGTGCGTGGCCGCAGCGCACCGGTGGCGATGGAGGTCGCCATCGAGTTCGCCGTGTCGTGGAAGCCGTTGGTGAAGTCGAAAACCAGGGCCGTGACGACCACGATGATCACGAGGAGCGAGGCATCCACGCTGATTCCTCCAACTGAATCGACACAGTCGAAGGTAAACGCTACCCGTCTGGCCGATGAACACTCACAACGACGAGGTGAACGCTACCTGTCCAAGCGATGAACGCTCACCTCGGTGGAGGTTCATCACACCAACGGCAGGCTCCGGTGGATCGTCAGCTCACCGGAGGCCAAGCGCACGAATCGTTCGGCGAACGGCTGCCACACCTCCCGAATGTCCTCGTGACCCGCGGTGAGCCGATCCGGGTCGAGCACCTCCGGACGCACACCTCCCACCACCTCCGGGTACCCCGCCGCCCAGCCGAGAACCACGTCCGGCGTGGTCTCGATGTGGAACTGCACGCCATAGGCGCGGTCACCCACGCGGAACGCCTGGTTGGCGCACTTCGGCGAGGACGCCAGCAGCAGCGCCGTCGGCGGCAGCAGCCCGACCTCGTCCTCGTGGAACTGCAGCACGTCCGGCGTCCACGGCAGGTCGGCGAACAACGGGTCACCGCTCGCCGCGTCCCGCTTGGCCACCAGCTGCACGCCGACCTCGGGCCCCGCCGGACTGCGGCGCACCTGTCCACCGGTCGCCGCGGCCAGCAGCTGCGCGCCCAGGCAGATCGCGAGCAGCGGCACGCGCCGGGACACCGCGTGCGACAGCAGCTTGCGCACATCGGCGAGCCACGGGTGTCCGGCGTCGTCCAGCGCACCCATCGCGCCACCGAGGCAGACCACGCCCTGGTAGCCGTCGAGCGTGGCCGGCACCGGCTCTTCGTACGGTTTCACCACGTCCAGCACCGCCCCGGCGGCGGTCAACCACTCGCCGAGGCGGGCGGGCGGGTCATCGGCATCGGGTTGCAGCACGAGCAGGCGCGTCACCCGTCCGAGGGTAGTCAGCAGTCGCAGGACACCCCGTGCAGGCTCACGTGTTCGGCGCCCGCCACGGCGTCGCCCTCCACGGGGTAGCCCGACGCGTGCCACGTGGTGATGCCACCGGCCAGCCTCTTCACCTTGAACCCGAGCCGCGACAGCTTGAGCGCGCCCTTGGTGGCGGCGTTGCACTCGAAGCTCTCGCAGTAGCAGACGTAGACGAGGTCGCGGTCCCAGCCGGCCGTCGTCGTCTCGTCCACGTTCCAGTGCGGGAGGTTGATCGCGCCGGGGATGCGGACGCGCGCGAACGCCTCGGGGCTGCGCGTCTCGACCAGCTGGAAGCCCTCGGTCGTACCTGCCTCCAGATCGCGGACCACGTCGTCCGGGTCGGCCTCGAAGGCCAGTTCCGCGGCGAAGAACGCGGCGGCGTCAGCGGGGTCGGCGGCGGGGAAGCGGAGCGTGTTGGTCATGAGTAAATCGTTGCTGACCAGCGTGTTCTTCCCCATGGAGAACTCCAGGCGTTACCGGGGTTCCGCTTACGATTCCACGGTGGAACTGGACGATCTGGATTGGAAGTTGTTGGACCTGCTCCAGCGCGACGGCCGGATGACGTTCACCGAGCTGGCCAAGCGGGTCTCCCTGTCCGCGCCCGCCACGACCGAGCGCGTGCGGCGGCTGGAACAGGCCGGGATCGTCACCGGGTACGTCGCGGTGGTCGACACGCACCGGCTCGGGCTGCCGATCGAGGCCATCGTCCGGGTGCGGGTGCGCAGCCTGGACACACCCCGGTTCCGGGAACGCGTGGTGACGCTGGCGCAGGTACGCGACGCGGACCACGTGACCGGGGACGACTGCTGGCTGCTGCGCGTGGTGTGCCGGTCGATGGTCGAGCTGGAGGCGTTCGTGGAGCAGGCCCAGCGGTACGGCGACACGACCACGTCCCTGGTGTTCTCCTCCCACGGCCGCAACCGGCCCGTGACGCGCGAGGTCTGCGAGGGTATCGTTTCTCGATAACATCGATAAACGATACGCGGGGGGCATGTCATGTCGAGGGGGAACCCGTTAGAGCCGCTGACCGGTCTGGCGTCGTTCGCGTTGGCACTGAGCCTGTTCGGGTACGGGGCAGCCACCGCGTTCCGGCTCACGGTCGGCTTGTTCAAGCCGGTGTGCTTCACGGCCGAGTACTGGCCCCACGACGCCGAGGGCCACGACCTGGCCGCGGGCGTGCGGCTGGACGACGTCAACCGGGTCACGCTGTGCGTCGACGACCCGGAACCGTGGCACCACGTGCTCGGCTTCCTGTCCGAAGGCCCGGTGCCGCTCGCGCAGACGGCCGCGCTGCTGCTTCTCGTGCTGCTGCTGCGTAATGCGGCACGCCACGGCATCTACACGGCGGAAACGGCAGCGGGCGTACGCCACCTCGGCCACTACCTGCTGTGGGTGCTGCCGACGGTGGCGATGGTCGAGTCGATCGCGCGGACCACGCTGGTGCACGCCTCCGTCACGTTCGACGCGGGGTTCATGGCCTTCTTCGGCGAGTGGGAGGCGCCGTGGTGGGCGGTCATCACGGGCATGGCGCTGCTGTCGCTTGCGAAGATCATGCGCACGAGCGCGGAGATGCGCGCCGACCTGGAGGGAACCGTGTGAGCATCCAGGTGCACCTCGACCGGCTGCTGGCCGAGCGCGGGATGACCTTGACGGAGTTGGCGGATCGGGTGGGCGTGACCGTGGTGAACCTGTCGATCCTCAAGAACGGCCGGGCCAGGGCGATCCGGTTCAGCACGCTGACCGCCCTGTGCGAGGTGTTGGACTGCCAGCCGGGGGACCTGCTCAGCCACCGGCGGGGGTGAACACGAACTCCGCCGAGTCGACCACCGACCGGAACCCGATCCGCTGGTAGATCGAGTTCGAGGTCGGGTTCGCCAGGTCGGTGTAGAGCACGACGTGCTCCGCGCCGTTCTCCCGTGCCCACGACGCGCACGCCGCCGTGACGGCCGCGCCGTAGCCGTGCCTGCGGTGCTCGGGCGGCGTGTAGACGGGGCCGATGCGGGACATCCCGGACGCGGGCGCGTTCGCCGCCGCCCAAGCCACCGGCGTGTCGCCGTGGTACCAGATCACGTGGCCGTGCCCGGCCGTCAAGCTGATGCGCAGCATGAGCCGGGCGCGGTCGTCGCTGTTCTCGTCACGGGCCTGCGCGGTCGCCTCGACCCCGAACTCGGTGCGCCAGCGGCTGAGCAGCGGGATGTCGTCCAGGGTCGCCAGGCGTGGGGTGCCGGGAACGTCGGGGACGGCCAGGTCGCCCAGCTCGTACAGGCGCAGCGCCATGTGCTCACGGGCGCCACATCCGGTCCGGGCGGCCCAGGCGACGACGAACGCCTCCACCGAGTCGCGCGGACCGTTGACGCCGGGCAGTTCCACGTCACCGGCCAACGCGTCCGCGACGACCTCGGCCCACTCCGGCGAGACACCGCTCAACGTCAACGGCCACGGCGGCGTGCGCAGTGCCGCGGCCACCAGGACGCCGTCTTCGGAGACGCTGACCAGCAGCGGTGGCTCGTCCCCCGGGTCGGCGTGGTTGAGCCTGCGGTCGACGGCCGCGATCGGGATCGTGTGGAACACGGGGTCGGCGTTGTAGAAGTCACCGGTCAACGCCCAGAACTCCGCCAGGTCGTCGTGTCTCGTCACCTCGGCCACGACCGGACCGTAACGCAAAAAGCCCTCAGGGGCACTCGAATTAACGAGTGCCCCTGAGGGTCGAAGTATGCTCGGCGGCGTCCTACTCTCCCACACCCTCACGAGTGCAGTACCATCGGC